>CAXMTQ010000022.1:0-1942 GCA_964196205.1 uncultured Desulfobacula sp. | reverse complement strand
TATCCCCGATTTCATCCAGAAAAATCGTTCCCTTGTCTGCTTCCTGGAACAAACCTATTTTATTGCGGGATGCATTGGTAACTCTATCCAGAAAACTATCCATCAATTTAATCCTTAAATCCTGTGCATGCCGTTACAAAACAGTAATTCATCCAAACCCGCATTTATCAATCAGTATATGCATTTTTATTAATCAATATGGCTATTAACAATTTTTAGCTAGAAAATCTCTGAGGCTTTGCCCATGTTAAAGTTACACCGTTTTTCAAATATAACTTTTTTTGCAGCAATGAAATCCAGTAATAGAAAGGGAAAACACAGGCACAAACTGAAAATTGTTTATAGCCACATTTTAATTTAATTGAACTCTGCTTGTGTCGGTTATTAATATATTAAATGTTTAACAGGTAAAATGTTTGAGAGAGTATGAATCATAGACCGCTGAAGCGGTTGAGATGATGTATATGAAAAAGGGTGATAATTGTTTTTTGCAGGTTCATAAAGAGTTTTTCCTTCTTTGAGCTTCTGTCCAGTCAATTCTTCTCATCAATCCCCTTAAAATTCTGACATCCCTGGATGAAAGCCCTGCTTCACCAAATATTCGTCTGAAAGTTCTCAGCAGATGATCAGGGTTTTGTCTGTCAAAAAAATCAATATTGACAAGGCTCTCTTTCATGTGGTCAAACATCTGTTCAATCTCATCTCCATCAGCAAGTTTTTTTGGGGCAGGATTAAAAAAGTTTTTTCCTGTATCAGATTTTAAAGCAACTTCATATAAAAGCACTGAAAGGGCATGGCTCAAGTTCATGGAAGGATAAGCCTCATGGGTTGGAATGGTAATAAAATGCTGGCAAAGATCAAGATCTTTTGTCTCAAGACCTGTGTCTTCTGGACCCAATACCAGTGCACAACTTGTTTTAGGATATGACTCCTGCAGTTTTACTGCAGCACTTGACGGGGTGAAGAAGTTTTTCCGATATTTGCCAAACCTGCGGGTAGTACCAAAAGCAATCTGAATATCTGAAAGTGCAGATTGAAGATCATTAAACACAGGAGCCTTTTCAAGAACAGAAAAAGCACTTAATGCCATTTTTTTTGCCAGAAGGGATTTGTAATGTTTTGTCGGGTTTACAAGCCTTAAGTTTGTAAACCCGAAATTCATCATTGTCCTGCATACAGAGCCTATATTTATGGGGCCCTGGGGTTCTACAAGAATTATTGAGATATTTTCAGTCATGATTGAATATTTGTCAGCTGATTTTTATCTGCCTACTGTTTTTATCTGGTAATTATTTATCAGCTTATTATTTTTTTGGCAAATTCAATTGCCCGGGTTTTAACATCATCATCCATATCTTCAGGGGTTGTACATTTGCCAATAAACAGTTCTCCTGCATTAACAGCTTTATGCGGGTTCTGCAAACGCTTGAAAGCTGTAAACACGGGTTCTGCATTATTCTCATATGGTCCGCCGCCGGTTGATAAAAGTGCCTGGCGCTGTCCTTGAACAAGTGAAGCATGGTCTGGCTGGTGATAATTGACATAGAGGCTGTATGTCCTGTCAATAATAGCTTTTCATTGTGCCGTAACCCCCCAGAAATAGAGAGGGGATGCAAAAATAACAAGATTGGCTTTGACCATTTTTTCAAGAATTTCAATTGCGTCATCTTTTTGTACACACCCTATCTCATCGGGCAGATCTTTGCATTTGCCGCATGCAAGACACCCATGTATCTTTTTTGAATTCAAATATATAATTTCAATTTCATGATTAGAAGATATGAGATCTTCTTTTACCCACTCAAGTACTCTGGCAGTATTACCTTTTTTTCTGGGACTGCCCTGCAGTGCAATAACTTTCATCTTTTTTCCTTTTTTTATTAAGTTTTTTTAGAGTATGTTTTAAAATTTATTCAACAATAATATTTCAATTTATTAGTTA
>CAXMTQ010000021.1:10862-16102 GCA_964196205.1 uncultured Desulfobacula sp. | reverse complement strand
CCAAAAATGACACCGCCTCCCTTTCTTAAGGGCGATTTTACTGAACCTGCCCTGGCATTACCAGTTCCCTTTTGTCTGAAAAGTTTTTTTGTGCTACCTTTCACCATAGCCCTTGTCTTACACGCAGCAGTCCCCTCTCGCTTTGCTGCGAGCTGGGAACGGACAACCTGGTGAAGAACACTTTTTTTAATGGGTGTGTTAAAAATTTGATCAGGCAATTGAGTTTCAGACACTTTCTTACCCGAACTGTTTAGTACATCTACAGCAGCCATATTCTTCCTCATAAATTTTGATCGACTATGCATCACTGCCAAACAAGCAATACCCATAGCCGCATTTTAGTCTCTATTTTATTACTTTACGTACTTCCAATATCCCTGTTTTAAACCCGGGCACCGGACCTTTAACCAGCAGAAGATTATCTTCGTGCTTAATATCTACAATTATTAGATTCTTTACAGTCTCTCTATCTGTCCCCATATGTCCCGGCATTTTTTTCCCTTTAACAACTTTTGCAGGCCAGGCACTGTTTCCTATGGATCCTGGTTTTCTGTGATTCCTGCTACCATGTGTTTCTGGACCACGGCTGAAACCATGTCTTTTAATTGTTCCCTGAAACCCACGACCTTTTGAAATTCCAGATATATTTACTTTATCTCCAACAGAAAACATATCAATTGAAAGGGTAGTACCTGATTCAATTTTTTCGGGATCATCTGTTCTGAATTCTCTTAAAACACGGAACCCTTTATCAGTTGATTTTTTCAGATGTCCTGCAATGGGTTTATTAAGTTTTTCAACTTTTTTTTCATCAAATCCAAGTTGCAGAGCATTGTAACCATCTCTATCTTCTGTTTTAACCTGGGTAACAACACAAGGACCTGCCTGAACAACTGTGACAGGAATAAGTCTTCCATCTGCGGAAAACACATTGGTCATTCCGATTTTTTTTCCAATTAATGCACTCATAATTTATTCTCGTTATTGACCTATAATTTAATTTCCACATCCACACCTGGCGAGAGATCAAGCTTCATCAAGGCATCAACTGTCTGTTGGGTTGGTTCAAGAATATCCATCATTCTTTTATGCGTTCTGATTTCAAATTGTTCCCGTGATTTTTTATTGACATGGGGAGAACGCAAAACAGTAAATTTATTTATGTGTGTAGGAAGTGGGACCGGTCCTACTATTCTGGCACCAGTCTTCCTGGCAGTATCAACTATATCTACTGAGGACTGATCAAGAAGCTTGTGATCATAGGCTTTCAGCCTGATCCTGATTTTAGTTTTCAACATGATAGAATCTCTTCCTATGCTACTCTATAATTTCACCGATAACACCGGCGCCAACAGTACGTCCACCTTCACGGATTGCAAACCTGAGCTCTTTTTCCATGGCTATCGGATTTATCAGCTCTACATTTATGGTTGCATTATCTCCAGGCATGATCATCTCCACGCCTTCATCAAGGGTCAATATACCTGTAATATCTGTTGTTCTAAAAAAGAACTGGGGCCTGTAACCACTGAAAAATGGTGTGTGACGTCCGCCTTCTTCTTTACTCAATGCATACATTTCTGCTTTGAATTTTGTATGGGGTGTTATGGAACCTGGTTTGGCCACAACCTGACCTCTTTCTACCTGATCACGTTTGGTGCCGCGAAGAAGAAGCCCTACATTATCACCAGCCTGGCCTTCATCAAGAAGTTTTCTAAACATCTCTACTCCGGTACAGATTGTCTTGGCTGTCTCTCTTATACCGACAATTTCAATCTCTTCACCGGTCTTAATAATACCACGATCAATTCTTCCTGTTACAACCGTTCCACGGCCTGAAATACTGAATACGTCCTCTATGGGCATCAAGAATGGTTTTGCTGTGTCTCTTTCAGGTTCCGGTACATAGGAGTCAAGCACTTCAAGAAGCTCAAAAATCGGTTTTCCATCTTCTTCTTCAAGACTTTCACATTCAAGAGCTTTTAGTGCACTACCTTTAATAATAGGGACATCTGTAAATTCATAGGATTCAAGAAGCTCCTGCAACTCCATCTCAACAAGTTCGATCAGCTCCTCGTCATCAACCATGTCACATTTATTTAAAAATACAACTATTTTTGGCACACCTACCTGACGGGCAAGAAGAATATGTTCTCTTGTCTGAGGCATGGGACCGTCATCAGCACTTACCACTAATATAGCTCCGTCCATCTGGGCTGCACCTGTAATCATGTTTTTAATATAATCAGCATGGCCCGGGCAGTCCACATGTGCATAATGACGGTTATCTGTCTCATACTCTACATGGGCTGTTGCTATTGTAATTCCACGTTCTCTCTCTTCTGGTGCCTTGTCTATCTCATCGAAGGGAACAAAGTCTGCATAGCCTTTCATTCCTGAAAGCTTGGTGATCGCTGCTGTAAGCGTAGTCTTCCCATGATCAATATGACCTATTGTTCCTATGTTCACATGCGGCTTTGTCCGCTTAAATTTCTCCTTGGCCATCTTCTTTACTCCTCCTGTGAAATATTATCAGGAAATCTTTAGTATTAATTAAAACCTGAAATGTGCAAATGCCTTGTTGGCTTCTGCCATTTTATGTGTATCTTCCTTCTTCTTCATGGCTCCTCCCCGGCTGTTGTACGCATCTAACAGCTCAGAAGCGAGCTTGTTAGAATAACCTTTTTCAGCACGGTTTCTGCTGAAATTAATCAACCAGCGAAAAGCTAAAGCTGTCTGCCTGGCAGGCTTGACATCAGTTGGTACCTGATATGTAGAACCACCGATTCTCCTGGATTTAACCTCGACAGCAGGTCTGATATTATCAATTGCTTTCTTCAATACATCCAGTCCAGGCTCTCCAATTTTTTTTTCTACCTTCAACAAAGCATTTGTCACTGCTTTTCGCGCTGCATTTTTTTTCCCGTTTTTCATGACGCAGTTAACAAATTTTGCAGCAAGTTTTTCTTCCTGCGTAGCGTTTTTTGTTATATTATCAAGATTGATCTCTTTAACTGCCATTATTCATATCCTATATTTCTAGTCTCTATTTTCTATAATTATTTCGGTCTTTTTGCGCCATATTTTGATCGGCCCTGTCTTCTGTCATCAACACCAAGAGTATCCAGAGCACCTCTGACTATATGATAGCGGACACCTGGAAGATCTTTTACCCTGCCACCTCTTACGAGAACAACAGAGTGCTCCTGAAGATTATGTCCCATTCCCGGTATATATGCAGCAATTTCCATCCCAGTGGTCAACCGCACCCTGGCCACTTTTCTCAAAGCAGAGTTGGGTTTTTTTGGAGTTGATGTATATACCCTGGTACAAACGCCACGTTTCTGAGGACCACCCTTTAAAGCAGGCGTGCTTACCTTCTTTTCCGCTTTTTTTCTACCTTTTCTAACCAACTGATTAATGGTCGGCATAATATCCCTTGTGCTCCTTCTCAAATTCTACCCTTTGCCATACACGACAAAATTAGTAATTTTACTTTCACTTGATTAAAAAGTCAAGTTATTTTTATTTTTTATTTAAACCTGTTCAACTTCTCCAAGTCCGACTTCAATATCGGCATATCCTGGGAATCCGGTTCCAGCTGGAATAAGACGGCCCATGACAACATTCTCTTTCAAACCCTTAAGGCTGTCAAATTTACCTTCAATGGCAGCAAGCGTTAACACTTTTGTTGTTTCCTGAAATGATGCTGCTGAAAGAAAGCTGTCTGTGGACAATGATGCCTTTGTAATGCCAAGTATAAGAGGTTCACCTTTGGCAGGTTCTCCTCCATTCTTTGCTACTTCCCTGTTTGTCTCTTCAAACAAAATTCTGTCAACCTGTTCATCTGGTATAAAATTTGTATCACCTGTATTGATAATTTTGACTCTTCGCATCATCTGGTGAATAACAACTTCAATATGCTTGTCATTAATTCTAACACCCTGGAGCCTGTATACCTCCTGCACTTCATCCACAAGATATTTAGCAAGAGCTACCTCACCTTTAATATTCATTATATCCTGGGGGTTGGCGCTTCCTGCAACAAGAGGATCACCGGCTTTAACATAATCACCGTCATAAACCGTGACATGAAGTCCCTTTGGAATAGCGTACTCTTTCTTCTCCCCCACCTTGACAGGAGTAACAGTGACTTTCTGCTTTCCTTTTGTCCCCTTTGATACTTCAATGGTTCCATCAATTTCCGTGAGCACCCCAGGATCTTTAGGCTTTCTTACTTCAAAAAGCTCGGCAACCCTTGGAAGGCCACCCGTAATATCTTTGGTTTTTGTGGTCGCTCTTGGCAGTTTTGCAATGACATCTCCCGCCATTATATTATCATCTTCTTCAACAGTCAAAATAGCATTGACCGGCAGATAATATCCTGCAGTGTTTTTAGAACTGGGAAGTTTAATTCCTTTTCCATCTTTATCTTTGATGGTAATTCTTGGTCGAATTTCACTGTCTTTACCTTCAATAATTGTGCGAGAAACCTTCCCGGTTACAGGGTCAATCTGCTCTTGGACAGTGGATCCGATTTCTATATCTGCAAATTTCACACGGCCTGATACTTCTGTAACAATAGGTGTTGTAAAAGGATCCCAGGCAGCAATGACATCTCCGGGCTCTATGTTGTTTCCATCCTTGACAAGCAAAGTTGCACCGTAAATAATAGTTTCCTTGGCTCTTTCACGACCGTCTTCGCCCACAATAGTAATTTTGCCGCCTTTTCTATTCATTAAAATTATTTCATTATCAGCAGAAACAACGGTCTGGATATCTTCATCATATTTTAATATACCTCCAACCCTTGCCTTGATTTCTGCAACTTCCACCTTTCTTGATGCAGTACCTCCAATGTGAAAAGTTCTCATGGTCAACTGCGTGCCAGGCTCACCTATGGACTGCGCAGCAACAATACCAATTGCCTGACCGATTTCAACGGTTACACCATGGGCAAGGTCACGACCATAGCATCTCGAACAGACACCATGTCTTGAATTACAGGTAAGAACAGAACGAATTTTAACTTTCTGGACACCGGCATTCTCAATTTTCTTTACATGGCTTTCATCAAGTTCAGTATCCGCACCAACAATAAATTCATCTGAATATGGATCAAGCACATCTTCCTGGATAACTCTTCCAAGTATTCTCTCACCAAGAGTTTGAATAATTTCACCACCTTCATAAAGTGCTTCTACTTCAATACCATTAATGGTGCCGCAGTCTGGTTCAAT
>CAXMTQ010000021.1:0-10852 GCA_964196205.1 uncultured Desulfobacula sp. | reverse complement strand
CATAACATCTTGAGAGACATCTACCAAACGACGGGTTAAATAACCAGCATCGGCAGTTTTAAGAGCAGTATCAGCAAGTCCTTTACGTGCACCATGAGTAGAGATAAAATATTGGAGTACAGAGAGACCTTCTCTAAAACAAGCTGTAATCGGATTTTCAATGATCTCTCCAGAAGGTTTGGCCATCAATCCACGCATTCCAGCGAGCTGACGCATCTGGTCTTTACTTCCACGTGCTCCTGAGTCTGCCATTACATAAACTGCATTTAACTCTTCCGGGGTATCATCATCCTTAGTACCTTTAGGATTTTTCATGACTTCCATCATGGCATCGGCAATATCATCTGTGCTTTGAGCCCATATATCCACTACTTTATTATATTTTTCTCCCTGGGTAATAAGTCCTTCGGAATACTGATTTTTTATTTCTTCAATATTTTTTTCAGATTTGGCAATTATAGCCCATTTTTCATCTGGAATTATCATATCACCTATACAGATAGAGAGACCCCCCAGGGTTGAATATTTATATCCAATATCTTTAAGTCTGTCAGAAAGAATAACAGTCTCTTTTAAGCCGATATTTCGATATGCATAGTCGATGAGTTCGACAATGGAAGACTTGTCCATCAGCTTGTTTACGAGGTTAAACGGTAAAGTTGTTTTGTGTTCATCCACTTTAAATATAGTATAATAATCACCAACTTTTCTGATACCTGTAATCTGGTCCTGCTTCAGGCCATAGAGCTGCTCCACAACAATCTGAGATACCTGAAAAATATTTTTAAACTCTTTTCTGGTAAGAAGCCCTGTCTTTCCTTTGGTCTTTTTAATTTCCTTATCAGAGTATTTTTTTAAAACCGTATCAAAAGCTTTACCAGCCTTTATTTCTTTCATTGCAGTTTCACAATATTCCAGAGTTTGAGTTCTGATCCTGGTAAGGGACAAAAGCGTATCCCCGGGAATTGATTCCCAGAGAAGAATTCTTCCTGTGGTGGTATCATATATCTTATTGTCAATTCTAACTTTTATTCTGGCATGCAGGGAAAGCTCACCAGCATCAAAGGCATGTCTTACCTCTTCAATGTTTGAAAATGCAATGCCTTCACCCTTTTGTTTATTAATTGCTCTTGTCATATAATAAATACCAAGGACAATATCCTGGGTAGGCACAATAATTGGCTGACCATTTGCCGGAGATAAAATATTATTGGTGGACAGCATCATTATCCTTGCCTCAAGCTGGGATTCAAGAGAGAGTGGTACATGAACTGCCATCTGGTCACCGTCAAAATCAGCATTAAAAGCAGGGCAGACAAGAGGATGAAGCTGGATTGCTTTTCCCTCAATCAAAATAGGTTCAAATGCCTGAAACCCTAAACGATGGAGGGTCGGTGCCCTGTTAAGCATGACAGGATACTCTTTTACAACCGATTCAAGTGCATCCCACACTTCAGTCTCCTCCCGCTCAACCATTTTCTTGGCACTCTTAACTGTTGAAACAAGGCCTTTCTGTTCAAGATAATTATAAATAAAGGGCTTAAACAATTCCAGAGCCATTTTTTTGGGAATACCACATTGATGAAGTCTAAGCTCAGACCCTACTGTAATAACAGTACGACCGGAATAATCCACACGTTTACCAAGAAGGTTCTGTCTGAAACGTCCTTGTTTTCCCTTCAGTGTGTCACTCAATGACTTTAAAGGCCTTTTATTAGTACCTGTAACCACTCTGCCGTGGCGGCCATTATCAAACAGAACATCCACAGCTTCCTGGAGCATTCTTTTTTCATTTCTTACAATAATATCAGGAGCATTAAGATCAACCAATCTTTTCAGACGATTATTTCTATTTATCACCCTTCTGTAGAGATCATTCAGATCGGAAGTGGCAAAACGACCACCCTCAAGGGGAACAAGAGGTCTTAAGTCCGGGGGAAGAATAGGACATGCGGTCATGATCATCCGTGTAGGCTCAATCCCGGAATTTAAAAATGCATCAATCACTTTAAGGCGTTTAGACATTTTCTGCTTTTTTGCCACAGATTTTGTCAAACGAATCTCTTCTCTAAGTTCATCGTGGACCTGCTGCAGATCGATCTCTTCAAGAAGTTTTAAAACAGCTTCAGCCCCAATTCCAGCTTCAAAGTCTTCTCCAAAAGTATCTATAGCCTCATAATATTGATCATCAGTCAAAAGCTGAAGTTTTTTCAATCCAGTATCTTTTGGATCAATAACAATATAGGAGTCAAAATAGAGAATTTTTTCAAGATTTTTCAGTGTCAAATCAAGAACATTACCTATCTTGCTGGGCAGACTTTTCAAAAACCAGATATGAGATACAGGAGAAGCAAGTTCAATATGTGCCATCCTCTCCCGCCGTACTTTTGATTGAATAACTTCAACTCCGCATTTTTCACATACAACACCGCGATGCTTCATCCGTTTGTATTTACCGCAATTGCACTCATAATCCTTTGTAGGACCAAATACCTTTGCACAGAAAAGCCCATCCCTCTCAGGTTTGAATGTCCTGTAATTTATTGTTTCCGGTTTTTTAATTTCACCATTAGACCACTCTCTTATCTGGTCTGAAGATGCAAGGCTTATTTGAACGCCCGTATAAACCTTGGGATCTTTTGGTTTTGCGAAGAAATCATATATATTGTCCAATGTCTTCTCCTTATTTGTTACCTTCTAAAAGATTTATATCCAAACCCAGACTATTCAGTTCTTTTGTAAGAACCCTGAAAGATTCAGGCATTCCGGGCTCAAGAACGTTCTGGCCTTTTACTATTTTTTCATACATTCTGGTTCTCCCTGTCATATCATCGGATTTGACAGTTAAAAATTCCTGCAAAGCATGGGCAGCACCATATGCTTCCATTGCCCACACTTCCATCTCTCCAAGCCTCTGTCCACCAAATTGAGCTTTACCACCCAATGGCTGCTGGGTTACCAGAGAATAGGGCCCAATGGAACGGGCATGCAGTTTATCATCAACAAGATGATGCAGTTTAAGCATATACATGGTTCCAACTGTTACTTTTTTATCAAAAGGCTCCCCTGTCCTGCCATCATAAAGAACTGACTGACCTGATTCATCAAAGCCCGCAATATCAATGAGTTTTTTGATCTCTTCTTCATTTGCACCGTCAAACACCGGAGTTGCCATGTGTACGCCTTTTTTATAAAAACCAGCAAAATCAACAAGTTCATCATCAGACATTTTTTTTATCTTCTGAACCATTGTATCCGTTCTACGATTGGCTTTCTGAGCTTCAGTCATGGAAAAAATCTGAGTAACTTTCTGTCTTAATTTATCAAGCTTCATTTCACTTAGCAATTCATCAATACGCTGGCCAAGACCAAAGGCTGCATGCCCGAGATGAATCTCGAGAATCTGACCAACATTCATACGTGAAGGTACTCCAAGGGGATTTAAGACCATATCAACCGGTCTTCCATCTTCAAAATATGGCAAATCTTCAACCCTTAAAATTCTTGAAACCACACCTTTATTTCCGTGGCGCCCTGCCATTTTATCACCCACTGAAAGAACTCTTTCCATGGCAATACTGATTTTAATCATCTTAAGAATACCAGGGGGAAGATCATCTCCTTTTTCAAACCGGGATACAAGCCTGTTGAAGTGTTCCTTTGCTTTTTTTATCTGTTTTTGCGCACTTTCAAGTATAACCTGCGCTTTTTCAGTAATCACGGCATCTTTCACAGCAACATTGACCAGTATTGAAATGGGAACACTCTTAAAAAGATTCTTTTTTACCTTAACCCCGGATTTGACCAGGACTCTCCCTGTTTTTTCAAGGTCGGCAATAATATTTTTACCTTTAAGAATGGATTCAACTTTTTCCCTGGCTACATTAGAGATGATTTTAGTTTCATCATCTCTATCTTTTTCAAGCCGTTCTATCTCCTCATCTTCAATAAGTCTTGTCCGGTCATCTTTTGTCAGACCTCTTCGAATAAATACCTTTGCATCAATGACCTTACCTTTTACACCAGGAGGTACACAAAGAGAGGTATCTTTTACATCACCTGCTTTTTCACCGAAAATAGCCCGCAGCAGTTTTTCTTCAGGAGAGAGCTGAGTCTCTCCTTTTGGTGTAATTTTACCAACAAGAATATCTCCAGGGTTTACTTCAGCACCAAGACAGATAATACCACTTTCATCAAGGTTTCTTAAAGCTTCTTCCCCAACATTTGGGATGTCACGGGTAATTTCTTCTTTACCAAGTTTTGTATCCCGGGCCAGAACTTCATACTCTTCAACATGAACTGAAGTATAGACAGCATCTTTTACCAGACGTTCACTTACAAGAATAGAGTCCTCATAATTATAACCATCCCATGGCATGAATGCTACAGTTATGTTTTTACCAAGAGCCAGTTCACCCATTTCAGTGGATGGACCATCTGCAATCACCTGACCTTTCTTGACCTTCTCACCTTTTTTTACAATGGGTCTATGGTTAAAACAGGTGTTCTGGTTGGAGCGTATAAATTTTGAACACTCATATATGGAGACAATCTTTTCAAAATTTTCTCCTTTTGTCTCCTCATTACGCACAACAATTCGCTTGGAATCGACATCATCAATAACACCATCATATTCTGATACAATTGTAACTCCGGAATCTCTTGCAACAATACTCTCCATTCCAGTACCCACAAGTGGAGCTTCACTGGTTATCAAGGGAACCGCCTGGCGCTGCATATTGGATCCCATCAAAGCCCTGTTTGCATCATCATTTTCAAGAAAGGGAATCAAGGAAGCTGATACCGACACCAATTGGTTGGGGGAGACATCCATGAATTTGACATCATTGTTTTCAATCATCTCAAATTCACCTGCTACCCTTGAAGATACCAGTGGATTAATAAAATTTCCATCAATGTCAAGGGGTGCATTTGCCTGGGCTATTGGATAGTCATTCTCTTCAAATGCTGTTAAATTTTTTATTTCCTTTGAAGCATTTCCTTTATCAGCAATTCTGAATGGTGTTTCGATAAACCCGAAATCATTTACGCTTGCAAATGTGCACAAGGAGACAATTAACCCGATATTGGGACCTTCAGGAGTTTCAATGGGGCATATTCTTCCATAATGAGAGGGATGAACATCTCTTACTTCAAAGCCTGCTCTCTCTCTTGTCAAGCCCCCTGGTCCAAGAGCTGATAATCTTCGTTTATGGGTAGTTTCAGAGAGAGGATTGGTCTGATCCATAAACTGAGAGAGTTGGGAAGTACCAAAAAATTCTCTTACAACTGCAGATACAGGTTTAGGATTGATTAAATCATGGGGCATCATGGCATCTACTTCCTGCATGCTCATTTTTTCCTTGATGGCTCTTTCCATCCTCACAAGACCTATTCTATACTGATTTTCAAGAAGCTCACCAACTGCACGAACACGCCTGTTTCCAAGATGATCGATATCATCAACCTGACCCTGGGTATCTTTTAGTCTGATCAATGTTTCAGTTGTTAAAAGTACATCTTCTTTTCTAAGTGTTTTTACATTGATTTCAGTATTAACTCCAAGACGGTGGTTCATTTTCAACCTTCCTACCCTGGAGAGGTCATAATAGGTCTGCCTGAAGAAAAGGTGGTCAATAAAATCCTGGGCAACTTCCATGGTAGCCGGGTTTCCTGGTCGAAGCCGCCTGTAGATGTCCATTAAAGCTTCTTCTTTTGTTTCTGTTTTATCTGAAACAAGAGTTTTGTGCATGGAATCAGAACTTCCCGGTTTAACATAAAGGATATAAAAATCATTTATACCCTTTTCTTCCAATAATTCAAAACTGTCTTCTGTTATCACATCACCTGCTTTAACAAGGATATCCAATCCATCTTCAGCAATAATATTCTGGGCAACTGCCCTGTCAATTAATTCAGTGTCAACAATAGGTATATAATCAAGACCATCTTCAACAAGCTGTTTTAATGCAAGTTTTGTAAAAATTCTGCCTTTTTTGACAACTATTTTTTTTGTCTTGGGAGATTTAATATCAAAATTAGCTCTCTGGCGTTTCAGGTTTTTAGGAGAAAAGGCTTTAAAAAAAGAGCCGTTTTTTAAAATTATATGCTCTTTCTCATAAAAGAAATCTAAAATATCTTCACTTGTATACCCGAAAGATTTGAAAAGAGTTGAGATGGGGAATTTTCTACGCCTGTCAATTCTTATATAAACAATATCCTTGATATCAATTTCCATATCAATCCATGAACCTCGGACAGGTATAATTCTGGCATTATAAATAATTTTTCCAGAAGAGTATTTTTTGCCCTTATCATGATCAAAGAATACACCTGATGATCTATGCAACTGGCTTACAACAGCTCTCTCAGTACCATTTATAATAAATGTACCCCTGGGGGTCATCAAAGGTATTGTACCGAAATATATTTCCTGCTCTTTAATATCACGAATAGTTGATATGTCTGTATCTTTATCGTAATCATAAACAGCGAGCCTTACCCTTATATTAACTGGAATATCATAGGTCATGCCACGTGCCGAGCACTCTTTCATGGAATGCTTTGATTCGCCAAAAGAGTAGGAAACATATTCCAATGATGATGTATCTGTAAAATCCTTAATGGGAAACACAGATTGAAAAACAGCATGGAGCCCTTTTTCTTCCCTCTCTTCAGCCGGGACATATCTTTGAAGAAAACTCTCATAAGAGTTTCTCTGCATTCCTATTAAATCAGGAATTTCAATAATTTTTTCTCTACTGCCAAACTCTTTTCTTGTACGCTTATTGGTTAAAAGACTTCCGGTCATGAGATCTCCTGGGTCTTGGTTTTTCCAATGATAAAAGCGGAAGCCTGGTACAATTACCCCACCCCCGCATAATTTTTAGGCATCTCATCTTCAGGCTGCCTTTAACCACTTTTCCATCACAAACTCCTCGAAATAAATTACTATTACTGTGGGTTTGTTCAGTCAAATTAGCAAAATTCAACCTGAATATGAACGCCAAAATATCAACTTTTATTAGTCTTAAACTAAAACTATTTAATAGAAACCTGTGCGCCGGCTCCTTCGAGTTTTTCTTTAACCTTTTCGGCCTCTTCTTTAGCAACTCCCTCTTTAACCGGTTTTGGTGCTTCTTCAACAAGAGCTTTTGCCTCTTTAAGACCAAGACCTGTGATTGCTCTTACCTCTTTGATAACATTGATTTTCTTGTCACCAAATGATTCAAGAATAACATCAAATTCAGTTTGTTCATCTTCAGCAGCTCCAGCATCACCGCCAACGGGCATTGCACCAACCATAGCTACGGGTGCTGCAGCACTTACACCAAATTTATCTTCCATCTCTTTTACAAGTTCAGAGAGTTCAAGAACACTCATGTTTGATATAAATTCAAGTACATCATCTTTTGTGATATCAGCCATTTTCTTCTCCTATGATAAAACTATATACGATAATTTTTATTCATTAATTATTTATTATTAATTTTTAATTCTTAACTATTTTAAGCTGCCTCTTTTTGATCTTTAATTGCATTGAGAACATTAACAAAAGCTCTTGGAACACCTGCAAGTACATTAACAAATGATGTTGGAACTGCATTAATCGTATAAACCACTTGTCCAAGAAGTTCTTCCCTTGACGGCATTTTTGCCAGTTGTTTTAGCTCATCAAGATCAATAAGCTTGCCAGCAAAGGCTCCTGCCTTAATGTCAAGTTTTTGATTGTCCTTGGCAAAATCAATTAAAATTTTTGCCGGAGCAACAGGGTCATCTTTTGATAAAACAATGGCATTGGGTCCTTTGAAAAAATCTTTCATCAAGGCCGTATCAGTACCTTCAGATGCTCTGCTCATCAATGTATTTTTAACAACTTCAGCTTGAATGCCTTCATTCCTTAGTTTGGAACGAAGATCAGTCATTTTCAATACATCCAGACCTTTATAGTCAACAAGTATTGAAATCTGAGCTTCAGACAAGTCTCTTGCAAGCCTTTCAATCAACTCTTTTTTTTGAGAAATACTCAGCATTTTTTTTACACCTCCTTCCATAAATTATATTTTTTCCGAAGGTGCCAGCTAAACCAAAATAAACCATATTGATCTCTATCTCGGCAGGCCGGCAAATCCGATTATGTACTTTTCCAAAAAAAGCACACCTACTGTCTGTGACAGGTTCTTAAACTACTCTATCTACTTAACTGTTATCTAAAAACTTATATTATTACCCTAATGTAATTGACCTATTTATCTTTAATTAAAAGGGGATCAATTTTTATGCCAGGGCCCATTGTTGATGATATACTGATTGATTTAAAATAAGTTCCCTTGCTTGAAGCTGGTTTTAATGCAGTGATTTTATCTAGAAAAACTTGAAGATTTTCAAGTAATTTTTCTACACCAAATGACACTTTTCCAACCGGGACATGGATAATACCTGCTTTTTGAACCCGAAAATCAATTTTTCCTGATTTTAACTCATTGATTGCTTTCTCAAGTTCAAATGTGACAGTTCCGGTCTTAGCATTGGGCATGAGTCCACGAGGTCCTAATACCCTGCCAAGTTTTCCAACCATACCCATCATATCAGGGGTTGCAACGGCCTTATCAAACCCGAACCATCCATCTTGAATCTTTTTAACCATGTCTTCATCGGCAATAAAGTCTGCACCTGCATCAAGTGCCTCTTTCTCTTTCTCGCCCTTTGCAAACACAAGGACTTTGACCTCCTTGCCAAGCCCATTTGGCAATACAACCGAACCTCGTACCATTTGATCTGCATGCCGCGGATCGACTCCGAGTCTTACTGCAATATCAACAGTTTCATCAAATTTTACATGACTTGAAGAGACTGTAAGCTCTAAGGCACCCTGTGGATCGTATTTGGCCAGCCTATCAACATTTTTAAGTGCTTCTGTATGTTTTTTACTCCGCTTTGACATTTTAAGGTTCTCTCTTTTTTTAAATTACTCTTTTACTTAAAATTAAACTACTTCTATCCCCATACTTCTTGCTGTTCCAGCAATAATATTTACAGCTGCATCAATATCTGCGGCGTTTAAATCTTCTTTTTTTGTTTCAGCAATTTCAACAAGCTGATCCCTGGTTACTTTTCCAACCTTCTCACGATTCGGCTCACCAGAACCCTTTTCAATTTTTGCAGCAGCCAATAATAATCTGGACGCAGGTGGTGTTTTTGTAATAAAGCTGAAGGATCTATCCTTGTAAACTGTGATAACAACCGGAATTAGTGATCCAGCATCACTGGCAGTTTTTGCATTAAAAGCCTTACAAAAATCCATAATGTTGACACCATGCTGACCCAAGGCAGGCCCTATAGGTGGAGATGGATTGGCTTTCCCTGCTTCAACCTGAAGCTTTATCTGTGTCATTACTTTTTTTGCCATTGTTTTTAACTCCTGAGATTTGTGATTTGAAATCTGTGATTTGAGATTTGTGATTTAAGAAAATATCTCACATCTCACTACTCATATCTCACATCTCACTACTCACTTCTCATATCTAATTATTTATATTTTACTAACCTGTATAAAATTTAATTCCACTGGTGTTGCTCGCCCAAAAATACTTACCAGAACTTTAACCTTCTCCTTGTCTGGAGAGACATCTTCCACAGTGCCATTAAAATTGGCAAAAGGTCCATCAACAACCCTGACCTCATCTCCAAATTCGAAAAAGTATTTTGGCTGGGGCTTCTCCTTCCCTTGCTGCATTTTGTCAACAATATTTTTTGCTTCTTTATCACTTATGGGTGCTGGTTTGTTTTTCCCTCCCAAAAATCCTGTAACCTTCTGGGTAGAGTTCACAATATGCCATGTATCATTATCAAGATACATTCTTACCAGGATATATCCAGGATAAAATTTTCGTGTGGATTCTTTTTTTTTCCCATTTACCAATTCAACAATATTTTCAGTGGGAATAAGAACTTCACCAAATTTTTCAGGATATTTAGAAGCTTGAATTTTTTCTTCCAGAGCTATTTTTACTTTTTGCTCATGACCTGAATATACATGTACGACATACCATTTTAGAGACATTGTAATTCCCTTATTTTATGTCAGGACAACCTGAACAAGCTTAGAAAGTCCTAAATCAAAAACCCCGAGGAAAGCTGCAACAACAAAGACAAAAATTATCACAACTATGGTTGTTCCGGTTGTCTGTTTCCTGGTTGGCCAGGTTACTTTTTTTAATTCAACCTTAACTTCTTTCAAAAATTCAACTGATTTTTGATAAAAATTAGGTTCTCCTGTTTTAGTTTCAGCCAGTTTTTTCCCAGGCTTTTTCTGTATTGTGCCTGTTACTTTGGCTGGTTTTTCAACTGAAGATTTTGCCAAACCTGCATTTGATTCAGTTTGCGTGTCTGAAACTATGTTTCTATCTTTCTTCTCTTTTACAGGTTTTTTTTTCTGTAATCGTGACATATTACTCCTTATTAAAAGGTGGCAGGTCAGGAGGGAGTCGAACCCGCAACCGCCGGATTTGGAGTCCGGAGCTCTGCCAATTGGAGCTACTGACCTGCAAAAAAACTGTTTTTATTTAATCTTTGTCTCTTTGTGCATTACATGTTTATTACAGAATCTGCAATATTTCTTAAACTCCAGTTTGTCAGCAGTTTTCCGCTTATTCTTAGTTGTTGTATAGTTCCTTCTCTTGCACTCGGTACAGGCAAGAGCAATATTTACTCTATCCACTGTTTACTCCTTTTGGAACCTACTCTATAATTTCACCGATAACACCGGCGCCAACAGTACGTCCACCTTCTCTGATTGCAAACCGAAGCTCTTTTTCCATTGCTATTGGATTTATAAGCTCTACATTTATGG
>CAXMTQ010000020.1:0-17003 GCA_964196205.1 uncultured Desulfobacula sp. | reverse complement strand
TATCCAAAATTGATGCATCGTCTTGAAAAATCAGGTATTATAGTTGTTTCCCTGCAACCTTCCAAAATAAGAGAGATGTATGAGTACTGGTTAAAATTAGGCCTGTTGACGGGTAAAGAACAGCAATCCAAAAAAATGGTCCAGGATTTTAAACAGAAAACAGACAAAATCAGACAGAAAACCAGCAGGATTAAAGATAAAAAAAAGGTCTATTTTGAAGCCATTCATACAAGGATGAAAACTTTTACACAAACCGCAATGCCAATCTTTGCCCTTGAAACAGCAGGTGGAATTAATGTGGCTTTTGATGCAAAAGCATCACGAAATACAAATATTGCCATTTATGGTAAAGAGCAAATCCTTGCAAAAGCATCACAGATTGATGTGTTTTTAGCCCAGCAGGGTGTAATGAATGCTGTAAATATAGAGCAGATAAAACAAGAACCAGGATTTAATATTATAAAAGCTATAAAAAATAATCAAATATATTTAATTGATGAAAGTATTGTGTCAAGGCCTGTTTCCAGGCTTTATAAAGGAATTGTAACAATAGGAACAATCCTTTATCCTGATATTTTTAAAGAGGATATACAATGAAAACTACAGGAAAACTTTTTGGCGTAGGCGTAGGCCCAGGCGACCCGGAACTTCTAACAATCAAGGCTGTCAGGGTCATCAAGGAGGCTGATATTATTTTTACTGCTGCATCTACAAAAAACAGATACAGCCTTGCGGTTGAAATTGCAACGCCTTATATATCGCCTTCAACCAGGATTGAAAAATTATCTTTCCCCATGACCAAGGATGAAAAAGAGGTTGAAACTGCATGGATTCACAATGCAAAACAGATAGCAGAACAGTTAAAAAAAGGGAAAAATGCAGTTTTTCTTACTCTTGGAGATCCTACAACCTACTCCACTTTTGGTTATATCTTAAAAAAAATGGAGTGTATTATGCCTCAAGCGGATATTGAAACTATCCCGGGTATTACCTCTTTCCATGCTGCCTCTGCAAGATTGAACAAGATTCTTGTTGAAGGCGAAGAATCCCTGCTTATAACCTCCGGAGCCTTTGGAGGTGAACAGATAAGAAAGAACAGTGGTGTTGAAAATGTTGCCATAGTAAAGGCATATAAAAACATAAAAGATATAAACAGTGCTTTAAAAGAGACCGGTTTTGATAATAAAGCCGTTGCGGTGTCAAAATGTGGTCGTGAAAATGAACAGATTATAAAAAATATTAATGAGCTTGAAACAAAAAAGCCTGACTACTGGACACTGATACTGGCCTCAAAATGAAACCTGGTGAAGTAAAATATAAGAATCTTTGGATTTCAGCAGGCTTTACTCTTGCCTGTTTGATTTTCAGCGCTTTCTATTTTAACAATATCAGTCTTGCTGTTGGTATCAATAAACTTGGCATCCCTTTATTGCGCCTTCTCCTGTTTATCTCCCTTGGACTTTTGGCCGGACAGGTAATTGAAGGTTCTGGCTGGACAAAGCATCTTGCCATTCTTGCAAGACCGTTTTTTGCCTTTTCAAACCTCGGCAACAGATGCAGCGCTGCTTTTACAACCGCATTTTTTTCTGGAGCTTCTGCCAATGCCATGCTTCTTGATTTTTATGAAGAGAAGAAAATCAGTAAAGTGCAACTGTTTTTATCAAATTATATAAATCAGTTCCCGGCATTTTTCCTGCATCTGCCAACAACTGTCTTTATAGTGCTTCCCTTAACCGGTTATGCCGGGGCTTTGTATTTTATTATAACATTTCTTGCAACACTTTTAAGAACCATCTGTTTTCTTCTCTTTGGCAGAATTTTTCTTAAAAATCATCAGGAAGCTGATAAGGAAAAGGGCCAGTCAAAGGTAGATGGAAAAAATGATAAAAAAGATTTTCCAACTATTGTAAAAAAAATAAAATCAAAGCTGCCGGGCCGAATAATCAGAATTATTATCTGGGTGCTGCCAATTTATACCATTGTGTTTATTCTTAATTTAAATGGGTTTTTTGATTATCTTAATAAGGTTTTATCACAATTTGTTACTCTCTCTATAATACCCATAGAGTCACTGTCTGTAGTGATATTGAGCTTTGCTGCAGAATTTACATCAGGGTTTGCCGCTGCCGGGGCATTGATGGATGCCGGTGTTATCACTGTCAAGCAGACTGTCATTGCTCTGCTGCTTGGAAATATTATTGCATTTCCCATACGAGCTCTTCGCCACCAGCTTCCAAGATATATGGGAATTTTTTCTCCCAAAATGGGACTGCAACTGCTATTATCAGGACAAGTTTTCAGAGTTGTGAGTATCATATTAATGGGAACCCTTTATTATATGGTGATATAAATGAAGCCAATTGAAATTATCGGTATGGGGCAAAGCAGGAAAGATCTTACCCAAAACCATTTAGACATAATAAACAGATGTGATGTGCTGGTTGCAGGCAGGCGCTATCTTGAGATGTTTGATCTTCCGGATATCCAAAAAATCCCCATCACAGGCCCCATTAAAAACATAGTGGAAATTATTAAAAAGCAAATGAATATTAGTAAAATTGTTGTCCTGGCTTCCGGTGATCCTCTCTTTTATGGCATCGGCTCCACATTGATCCAGTATTTTCATAAAGAGCAGATAAATATCCATTCAAATATCTCTTCCATCTCAGCTGCTTTTGCAGCAATTAAAGAACCCTGGCACGATGCAAAAATTATCAGCCTTCACGGAAAAAAATCTAAACTTTTTTGTTTTTCAACTCTTGCCGGAGAAAACAAGGTGGCTTTCTTAACAGATCCGCAAAAAAATCCTCAATATATTGCGGCTGAACTAATTAAAAACAATTTTTTTAATTTTACATTCTGTGTTCTGGAAAATCTTGGAGACATGAAAAAAGAAAAAATAAAATGGTTGGAAAATCTTGAGGAAATAGCCACGCAAAAATTTTCTCAACCCAGCATTGTTATTTTAAAAAAAATTAAAAAAGAGAATACAGATGTTTCACATGAAACACATATTGGAATGGACGACTCCCTGTTTAAACATTCAAAAGGATTGATTACAAAATCTGAGGTTCGCAGCATTACACTGTCCAAATTAAAATTGATAAAAAAAAATCATCTGTTGTGGGATATCGGATCAGGTTCAGGCTCTCTTGGTATTGAAGCAGCACTTCAAATTCCAGAGGGGGTGGTGTATGCAATAGAAAAAAATCAAAATCGAATTTCTGATATTGTTTACAATATTAAAAAATTCAATTGCACAAATATAAAAATAATAAACAAAGAGTTCCCAGAGGGAGTGGATGAAATAGAAGAAAACCCAGATAGAATTTTTATAGGCGGAGGCGGGAAGAATCTTCAAAAAATTATAAACATATGCTGCGAAAAAATTATACCATCTGGTATTATAGTTGTTAACAGTGTACTGCTGCAAAATTTTCAAACAGCCCTGAATTTATTAAAGGAGTTAAATTTTGATCCTCAAGTTGTGCAGATACAGATTGCAAGATCCAAGCCCATGCCATTTGGTGACAGGTTTGAGGCTTTGAACCCTGTATGGATAATCTCAGGGACAAAGCCGGCAGATACAGAATGCTAATACTGATTTTACTATTTTGATATTGGAGAAAATTGTTTGTACTGTAATAATAACTTGAAAATATATAAACTGAATATTTGCTCTAAACATCATGTAACGGGTAGAATAAACGACTGCTGGCAAATATACAATATAAACAGGACACCTTGTTGAAAGAGGCTTTATACTTGAAATAAAAATGGATAAAACATGAAAAAAGATAAAAACAGAGTAATTTTTGCAGGAGCCGGGCCAGGTGATCCTGATCTTATAACTGTCAAAGCCATGAATGCGCTTAAAAAAGCAGATCTGATAATTTATGCAGGTTCTCTTGTGCCTGAAGCTGTTTTATGTTGGAAGGGTGAAAAAACTGAAACAAAATCAAGTGCCGGCATGGATCTTAATACAATTGTTGATACCATCAGAACATATCATAATAGAGGGAAAAAAATTATTCGTCTGCACACAGGTGATCCCGCTTTGTATGGAGCTATTTATGAGCAGATGAGAGAACTTGAAAAAATAGACATTCCCTATGAAATGATTCCGGGAGTCACAGCAGCATTTGCAGCATCTTCAAAAATGAATATGGAGTATACCCTTCCTGAAATTACACAGACATTGATTTTAACAAGAATTTCCGGAAGAACACCTGTCCCAGAATCAGAAGATCTTGAAAAACTTGCAGCACACAAGGCCTCCATGGCAATATATCTCAGCATAGGTCTTATACAAAAAGTACAAAAGATTTTGGAAAAATATTACGGCAAAGAGTCTTTATGTGCAATTGCATATAAAGTGAGTCACCCGGAAGAAAAAATAATTTATACAAAAACTAAAGACCTTGTTAAAAAATGTGAAGAAAATAAAATCACAAGACATGCTCTGATTATTGCAGGAAAATGTGTTGAGGCAGCAAGAGGCAACAAATCAAAAAATATTTTAAAATCAAAACTGTATGATGCAGGTTTTTCCCATGGATATAGAGACGCAAAAAAATAAAATAGATTCAATTGCCATCTGGAGTATTACACCCAATGGAAAACTTCTTGGCCTAAAAATTCACAATGCAGTTAAAAGCTCTGCTTTTTTTGTTTCAGAAAAACTCTGGCAGGAGCAGGACAACCAACACCCATTTGATAAAAATATTTCTGTTTTTAAAAAATTATCCAAAGAGATAGAACAGCAGTTTAATAATTTTTCTGGTCATGTTTTTATTTTTTCCACAGGAATTGCAATCCGGATCATAGCACCTCTGCTGCAATCAAAAATTATTGATCCGGCAGTTGTTGTGGTAGATGATAAGGCTAGTCACGCAATAAGTCTTTTATCCGGACATCTTGGCGGAGCAAACGCACTGACAAAAAAAGTTGCTGCCATTATTAAAGCAGAGCCTGTGATTACCACGGCAACAGACACCAACAATCTTCCCTCCATTGATATGATAGCAAAAAAAAAAGGCATTGTAATTGAAACTCCACAAAATATTAAGCATATTAACATGGCGTTTTTAACGGGCGTGCCTGTAAGCCTGTATGATCCTTGTGGCATTATTAAAAATATTCTGCCTGAAAATTTTTGGACTGGTGCAGGTGATACTGATATAGAAGCAGACGATAAAAATATTGAAATCAAAAAAATATTCTGCTCCCATGAAATCAAAAAAGTTTCACGTGAAACTTTGATTTTAAGACCGCCTTTGTTAAGTGTGGGAGTAGGGTGCAACAGAGGAACAAAATTTAAAGCTATTAAAGAATTTTTACTATCTGTTTTAAAAGAACAAGGCTTATCCATCAACAGTGTTTACAGATTTGGAACAACAGAAGTAAAAAAAGATGAAACAGGTTTGTTAAAACTCTCCGATGAGATGCAGATCAAGATCGATTTTTATAGTAACCAGGAATTAAACTCAGTTAAAACAATTAAAACTCCGTCAAAGATGGTGGAAAAACACCTTGGTGTAAAAAGTGTTTGTGAAGCAGCAGCAATTTTATCAGCTGCATCATCCAGAGACAAATCGGGTGAATTAGGAGGGACTTTAATTGTTACAAAACAGAAAAACAGGGATGTCACAATCGCAGTGGCAATAAAAAAATGACACTTTATGTAATCGGGACCGGGCCGGGAGATATCTCTTATATAACTTTAAGAGCCATTGAAATCATCAAACAGGTTGATTGTATAGCAGGTTATACAACCTATATTGACTTGATTAAAGATCTTATCCCGGGCAAGGAAATCATTTCCACCGGCATGACAAAAGAGGTGGAAAGAGTTGAAAAAGCAATTGATATGGCTTTAACCGGCAAGTCATGTGCTCTTGTTTCAGGGGGCGATCCAGGTATTTATGCCATGGCAGGCCTTGTTTTTGAAATTTGTAAAAAACGGGATATAAAACTTATAAGAGCCAGGGATAAATCTGAGTCTTCCAACAGCAATAGAGGACTGCCTCTTGAAATCATTCCCGGGATTCCTGCCCTTGCATCGGGAGCAGCTTTAGCCGGAGCGCCTCTGACTCATGATTTTGCTGCCATCTCCCTGAGTGATCTTTTAACCCCATGGGAGAAAATTGAGAAACGGTTGACATGCGCTGCCATGGCAGATTTTGTCATTGTTATTTATAATCCAAAAAGTAAAAAACGAGACTGGCAAATTAAAAAAGCCCAGGAACTTATATTGGAACATAGAAAAGGGTCCACGCCTGTTGCGATTGTCACAGGAGCAATGAGAGAAAATCAAAATATATCATTTACAACTCTTGAATTATTGGATGAAGCCTCTATTAATATGCAGACTGTTGTATTTATAGGCTCAAGCGCCTCTTTAAGATATCTTGATTTTCTTTTTACTCCCAGGGGTTATGGAAAAAAATATGAGATATGAACACAGTTTTATAAAGTTTGCTACAACATCCTGGAACGAACGGGTAAATGCAACGGGCTAACAAGAGAAAGCAAAGCAAAGATCTGAAAAGGAAAATTATGAGAGGATATATCCAGGTTTATACCGGAAATGGTAAAGGCAAAACAACAGCAAGCCTTGGCCTTGCGCTACGAGCAGCAGGTGCAGGCCTCAATGTTTATATTATCCAGTTTTTAAAAAAAGGTGATTATTCTGAAATCAAGGCTTTATCGAGATTTGATAATATTACCATTGAACAATATGGTCTTGGACGATTTGTTAAAGGAAAACCTTCTGAAGAAGACATGGCAGCAGGTGCTGCTGGTTATCTTAAGTTGTGTGAAATTTTAAAGCAGAACAAATACGATGTGGTTATTGCTGAAGAAGCTAATGTTGCAGTTATGTGCAACTTATTTACAGAAAAAGCACTTTTAGAGCTTATGGATATGAAGCCTGAAAATGTTGAACTTGTCATTACAGGGCGCAATGCAAGTCAAAAAGTGATTGAGAGAGCAGATCTTGTCACCGAAATGAAAGAGATCAAGCACTATTATAAACAGGGTATCAAGGCAAGGGTTGGAATAGAAAAATAATGAAAAAAAATATTGCCATTCTTGGGACTGGCTCAGATGTGGGCAAATCAATTATTGCAGCAGCAGTATGCAGAATTCTTGCAGATACAAAAGAGAATGTTGCACCCTTTAAATCACAGAATATGTCCAATAATTCAGGAATCACACCGGAAGGCCTTGAGATGGGACGGGCACAGATTGTCCAGGCAGAAGCTGCAAGACTCTCTCCCCATGTTGATATGAATCCCATTCTTTTAAAACCAACAGGAGAAAAGCAGTCCCAGGTAATTCTCAATGGGAAAGTTCACGGCAATCATACAGCCATGGATTATCATAAAAATAAAGAGTTTTATTTTAAAGAGGCCTGCAAAGCCTTTGACCGCCTTGAAAAAAAATATGAGAGGATTGTTCTTGAAGGTGCAGGATCTTGTGCTGAAGTCAATCTCATGCCCAATGATATTGTGAATTTTGCCATGGCTGAATATGCCGGGGCAGATGTTATTCTTGTTGCTGATATTCACAGGGGCGGGGTGTTTGCACAGATTATCGGTACTCTTAAATGTCTCCCTGTCAAGTATCGGGATATGATAAAAGGTTTTATTATCAATCGTTTCAGAGGTGATATTGCATTGTTTAATGATGGCATAGAATACATCGAAAAACAAACCGGAAAAAAGGTTCTTGGTGTTCTTCCCTGGTACACACACTTTAAAATTGATGCAGAAGATTCTGTTGAAATTGAGCAGTGCACCAATTTTAAAGATTTTCAGGCAGACAAGCCTGCCATTGCTGTTATCAGACTTCCTCATATTGCAAATTTTACAGATTTTCATGCTTTATCAAAAATTGATAAGCTTCAGACAATTTTTATTGATAAACCTGATCATCTGTCAAAATTTAAAGCTGTAATTATTCCAGGTTCAAAAAATACCCGAAAAGATCTTCAATGGTTAGTGAAGAATTTTAAAAACCCCCTTGAAAAATATAATAAAACAGGAGGTTGTATTTTCGGGATTTGCGGTGGTTTTCAAATGCTTGGTGAATTTGTTGATGACCCTGAAGGTCTTGAAGGGAATCCCGGTATTACAAAAGCTCTTGGACTCCTGCCGGTTCAAACCATATTAAAATCACCCAAAACAACAACCATCAGTGAGTTCTGCTGGCAGAGTGCCAGGGGCAAAGGATATGAAATCCATATGGGAGCTACCAAAATAATTGATGGCACCCCTCTGCTTGAAATCAATTCAAGAAACAGCCTTTCCTGCACTGATTCAGACGGCTGTCTGGCAGATAACAATCAGGTTGCAGGAACATATATTCATGGATTTTTTGATTCAAGCCAGGTGTTATCAAAATGGCTTGGCTGGGCTGGAATAACCATTAAAAATTCCTTTGAAGATATGAATTCCATAAAAGAGAAAGATTATACTCTTCTAAAAGAGCACTTTGAAAACTATATTGATATCAACCCGTTCCTGCAGTAAAAGCCAAAACAGGATTCAAAAAATAGTTTTCACATGGTGCAGCAGGAGATTGATCTATAAATTTTTATTTTTAAATCCCAGCAGCACCCTGTATGGTCCTGGTGTGCCATGGGGTACCAGTGCAACACGGTCGTTGTCCTGAATGATAGTATCAAGGGATGCTACTTTTCCGTTGATAAAGACAACTTCAACATCTTCCCGGCTCAATTGAACCTGGCTGATTAGATCTTTAGCACAACTACCCTGTTTTATCGTCATGTTTACGTTGGAATATTCAATTTGTTTTGCCTTGAGCTTTTTTTGTAAGAAAGAGAAGGCATTAAATGTGATTTCAGGCATGGGCAACCTCCTGTTTTGTTGTTGCAGAGGGTTAATTGTTCAATTGGTCAATATTGGAAAATATCTTATTTAGAGTGTTTTTGCAACGGGCCATTTCATCTTGCGAAATATCCTGTTCTGCCTCTATCAGCAATTCTTTGACAACAGCAATTAAATTAATTTTAAATTCTTTGGCTTTATTGGTTAAATAGATAAGTTTGCTTCGTTTGTCATTGCGGTCTGGAATTCTCAGCACAATATTTTTTCTTTCCAGAATATTTAAAAGTCTTGTAACAGCGGCTTTATCCTTTACAGCTACTCTTGCAAGTTCCTGCTGGGTCTGCCCGTCTTTCCTATATAGATGCACAAGGATACTCCACTGTTCATAACTTACATCAAAACCGGAATCTGAAAATTTTTTACTAAGTCTTTTAACAATTGATCTAGATGTTCTTCCCACGAGATATGCAATGGATGAATCAATAATCTCTTCAAATGTTTCCATATTATTCTCTATAACCTGCCATATTCAAAAGTTTTTCCGCCTTGTACTTGAACAAATTATGTGTGACTTTTAACCTAAAGGTCAGAAACCAGGTTATCAGGTTTTCGTTCAGGTATTAAATGAATAATATTATATAAAATCGTTGATTATGCAACTATTTTTTCTGCAATCTGAATATTTGCTATAACATCCTGGAACGGGTTGAAGCAGAAAACCTTATGACAAATATCCAGATGTAATTATTCCATGATCAAGTGCTCAAGACCTCTCTCTTTTAAATAATTTGGATATAATTCAAAGGCTGGTTTCAGTATGGGCAGCAGTTTTAAAGTTTTGGGCACATTCCCCTTTGCTGTGACCTGTCTTCTGGTAAGGGCAGTAACAAGATTGACCTTGCCATGCCAGAACTTATGGGCAAAATCAGCTGTCATGCTCATTGTGACTTGAGGCTCTCCTTTGAAATCCCCTTGAATGATCTTTGTATTTTTACCGGTGGCATCAATGGTTATGGAAGCATCAGGGTTTTTATATTGAAATTGAATGCATAAATCACTCTTTTGAATAGACGGGCCTATTTTGGGATCTTTTTTCAAAATTTCATAAAAATCACCCAGCACATCATAGAGCATTTTGCTTGATGAAAACACATTTGAGATTGTTTTGGCTTTATGGTGTTTTTTATCAGCAGGTTTCAGGTCTTCTCTTGATACCTCAAGTGGTTTGTCTTTTGAGTAAAAGACTTTTTTGATAATTTTAATAACAGCATCTCTGTCTGGTTCTACAGGGTTATAAAGCATGGAACCATCTTCCATTGCAGTATCAGC
Organism: uncultured Desulfobacula sp.; assembly: GCA_964196205.1. Classification (GTDB taxonomy): domain Bacteria; phylum Desulfobacterota; class Desulfobacteria; order Desulfobacterales; family Desulfobacteraceae; genus Desulfobacula. The sequence goes on along the minus strand of CAXMTQ010000020.1, from coordinate 6,822 downwards.
AAGTTGTTCAATCTTCTCTAAACCGTCATCTATACCCGCAGCTTTCAGGTTCAGGGGCATCTGTGTTAAAAAGGCAAGCTGCCGGTTCAAAGTTCTTATTTTTTCAATCCCTGCCAGAGCTGCCTGTTTGCGAATCCATCCATCTACAAATCCGAGATTTTCAAGCTTTTTAATGGTAAAATCTCTTACTTTATGAGCATTGGAGTCAACAAGATCTTTTAGAGAATCAATATTAGTTTTATGAATCGCCCTGGTAAACAAATCCAGAGCTCCTGATTTAATAACACTCTGGCTGTCACTGATAATGTTTGGAAAAGAGACTCCCATGGCAAGAGCAATATGTGCATACCGTTCAAGACGGGAGTCAAGATTATATTCCATAACTTCAGGCAGGATAAGCGTATTGGCAAGGCCGTGGGGAATGTGGTAAACACCGCCCAGAGCATGGGCAATGCCGTGGACCATACCAACCATTGAGTGAGAAAAAGCTACTCCGGCAAGAAAGCTGCCAACCTGCATTGCACCTCTTGCCTGGAGATCTTCAGGTTTGTCACAGGCCTGCAGGATGTTTTCACTGATAAGTTTAATGGCATGCATAGCCAGAGCATCCGAGGCAGGAGACCACTCTTTATCCACATAGGCTTCAATGGCATGGACAAGGGCATCCATTCCAGTATAAGCTGTCAATCTGCCTGGCATGGTAACAGTCATTTCAGGATCAAGTATGGCAAGATCAGGAAGGAATTGTTCTTCAGCAAAGGGCAGTTTTACATCATTGTCAGGATCAGCAATCACTGCAACCTTTGTTACTTCAGATCCTGTGCCTGCCGTAGTTGGAATCACGATGAACGGCAAAAGAGTGTCACTGGCATCAAGAAGGTATGCCCCCATATGATCCTGCACTTTTCCTTTTTTTGTCATCAATAAATTAGCCACCTTGGCTGTATCAATTACGCTGCCGCCGCCAACAGCAATAATCATGTCGCATTTTTTCTTTTGCCCAAGAGTGGCACAGTCCTGGACTGTTTTTATTGTGGAATTCGGAGGAACGTTATCAAATGTGGCTGTTATATTGATCCCGGCTTTTTTAAAGCCTTTTTTAACTTTTCCCACAGGCCCTGCTTTAATAAGTATTTTATCAGTTACCAGCAAGACTTTTCTATTTTTAAATTTTGCAACGGCATCTTCAATGGAGTCAAGAATACCGATACCATAGATCAATTTAGTAGGGAGTGTAAATTCAAAATAATCAGGTAACATTTTTCTATTCCTTTATGTTTAATCTGTCTTCGGCAGGTTGTTACAAAAGAGTTAATTTTATAATTCACTGCCAAGTTGGGTGCGCGCTGTATTATATCCCTCTTCAATAAGCTGGTTGGCCTGGGCTTTAGAAAAACTTAATAGAGACTTGAATCCCAGCATTTTTGAAGGTGCAAGCGTGATCAGCTTAGGCCGGGTTTCAAAATTATAGTTTTTTCCTGTCATTGCCGCCAGGCGGTTATTTGAAAAATATCCTTTATCTTGAAATCCATAATTCATGAGGTTAGCCTGGTAAGAGCCGGAAAGAAAATGCTCAAACACATGTTCTCCGGCCTTTAAAACAGTGTCTGGTTTTACACATTTTTTATGACTCACAGGTGAAAGCAGCACTACAATAATTTCATCGGCACCAAAATCAAGGGCCGGGGTAATGGGAGTATTAACCATAACACCTCCATCCCAATAGGGTGTGCCATTTATCTCCTGCCATGGAAAAAGCAGGGGCATGGCGCTGGAGGCAAGAATATGTTCAAGCTGAATCTCTTTTTGAGTAAAAAACTCAGGATGTCCTGTAAGCATATTAACAGCTGTTATAATAATTTGGGTTTTGCTTTTTTTTAAAGCTTTGAAATCAACATTATCCCGGAGTATTTTTTTTAGCGGTCTTGTATCAAGCAGAGGCTTTACTGCCCGCCGGGAAAAAAGATATGCAGTAAATTGTAAAAGGTTGAGACGGTACATCCTGCGGCTGTTATATGTTGTCCATAGATGAATCAAAGTTTTTATATCCATGCCTGAACCAATTGCAGCAGCATTAACGGCTCCTATGGAGGTTCCGCATATAATATCAGGTTCCCAGCCAATTTGAACCAGATATTTCCATACTCCAGCTTGAAAGGAGCCGCGAGCTCCACCGCCGGTAAGGATCAACGCTCTTTTCATAAAATAATCACCTTAAAATTTTCAGCTTTCCCAGATTTCATTGTGCCATGCAATTTCACGCTCAAGAACCGTATCTATAAAATAATCAATATTTTTAATTTTTTTAAAAGATGTATAGCCCTCATAAACAAAATCAATAACAGGCTTGATGTTTAATACCATGGCTGCGGTCTTAACAGTTTTAAGGGATATTCCCACAATCCATTTGCGACTTAATTTATGAAAAATTCTGGTTACCTCAGCACCCAGATTAATTTGATAAATTCGTTGATCATAATTATCAAGTGCTTTATAAATTTTCTGGTATTCTCCCATTGTCATCTCTTCATTAATACCAGATTCAATCATTTGATGCACCATTAAATCATCAAGAGAATCACTGAGTTCATGGAGTTCAATAACTTTGGTAACCCCTTTAACCATTCCCTTATAGATTTTACCGTCCAGGACTGCATGCAGTTTTTTTATACTGGTATCTCTGAAGGTAAAATCTTCCGGAGCATACAATTTATTAAAAAAGAAATCTCCAATTAATGCATACTCAGGATCCTGCTTGATATCTTCATAGGTGCTGTTGAGTCTTTTGGATTGAAAAGCCTGCAGAAAGGGCTTTAATGAATGAAACAAATCATCCTGTTCCTGCTTGCTTTGTGTTTTTGTGTCATATTCCATTAGATGTCTTTTCTATTTGATTTCTGCAAAAGCTCAAAGGTTTTAAGTTTTTCTTCCAACAAGGTAATTCTGTTGTTTAATTGAGCAATATTATCCTTAGTGGCAAAGTTCATAACGTCCATAACTTCAGTAATCCGCCTGTCAATGGTTTTGGAAATCCATGTTTTCATGGCTTTTGTAAACCCAATGATATCTCTCCTGATCCTGCTGCCTTCGGATTTTGAAATTTCTTTCTCTTTGATAAGTTTTTTTACAAAGGAGTCAAGTTCATCTTCAGCCATGGGAAAGGATTTTTGCCACAAAGAGGTGTATTTTTTTGTGTAATCGGTCAGTGTGGCTCCTCCTTTTCTAAAAAATCGGATAAGCATTCCTGAAGAGACTGTCTCTTCTGCCTGATCTTTTGTTCTGGCAATAAGACTTGAAACAATGGATGCTGTCAGATCCTTGCCTGTCTCATTATCAATAATAATAACATCCTCTCCATTTTTGATCAGATCAGAGAGCCGGTTCATGGAAATATATTTTTTATCAGTGCTGTCATATAATTTCCGGTTTGCATATTTTTTAATATGGTGCATTGATTCCTCTTTAAAAAGCCTTTAAAACCTGCCAGTGAAATTTTGCTCTGGCAGGTTGTTCTTTGTATGTCACTCTTTTACAGCTGTATCGGTTTCGGCATCATCTGTCTTTTTCTCTTTTGCCGGTTTTGATTCAGGTGCAGCAGCTTTTTTTGCAGATTTTGCTTTGGAAGCCTTCTTTTTTTGAAGAGCTTCAAGTTTATCAATCTTTTTATTCAAAGCTTTAATATTGGCATCAAGCTTTTCAATCTGTTTTCTGTTGGGCAGTTTAATTGTCTCTAACACTTGAGTTATTCGTTTGTCAATAATCTTACCTGCCCATTTTTTAAGACCGTCAGTATTGAGAAAAGGAGCTTTTTTGGTTTTCCCGCTCTTTTTCTTTTTCTTTTTTTTTGAAAACTGTTCAATAACAGAATCTGTAATATCTTTACCTGTTTTTGCTAAAGTGACCTTTATTTTTTCTCCTTTTTGAATCAACTCTTTTAATTTTGCCACTTTAATGTATTTTTTATTAATGGTATCGAAAAATTGTCCATTTGCATATTTTTTAATGTTAAACATTGTTCCTCTCCTTTATAAATCTAATAATTATTATTCAAAATAAACCTGCAAATTTAATCCCAACAAAGCAGTTGGGGAAATTTGTGGTTTATGCGTAAAGTTTGTTTAATTTGTCAACCTTTCTGCTGATCCCGTCAACCCCTGTCATTAACACCTGCACTTCCTCTTTGCTGGGAAGATTCAGGCTGGATGGAATTCTTGCAGTAATCTTATTGATTCTTTTTTCAATGGATTTTGCTGCAGTATTTTTTGCAGTAAATTTATCAAAAGTTTTGCTTTTAAAGCTTTTTATATCATCTGTAAACAGTTTAGCATCTCCTGAGACTCCCTTGAAAACTTTTTCCATTGTTATCTTGTTGTCACTGATAAAGGTGCGATATCTGTTTTTTGAATCAATTGTAAACTTTTTGATGCTTTGTTTATTGTCATCAATAAAGGAATCCAATTGTTTAACAGGGTCCTTTTTAAGGTCAGAGATAAATTTACGGCTTGTTTCTACTCTGGCTTTAATATGTTTTTTTGTTTGATCATCTATTCTTTTTTTAATAGTGTCCCTGGTTTCGATAATTGTTTGTCCAATATAAAATTTGGATTTAGTTTGTGTTTTTGTTGGCATCTCGTCTCTCCTGTAAAAAAATAAAAGTTTAAATAAATAACGCAATGCGTCATGAGAGTAATATGATGCATTGCGTCATGGTTGTCAAGTCTAAAATTGATTTTTATTTTTTATGAAGGTTTTTCCTTTGAAGTCATGCCAAGGTATATGGCAGTAACCACAATGATAACCCCTGTCCACCCTGCCGTTCCTGTCTGTCTGTTAAAAAAGATGACATCCCATATAAAGGAGAGTGTCGGCTGCAGCAAAAGAATCAAACCAGCGTGGGATGCCTTCACCTTTGGCAGGGCATTGGAAATCATTACCCATGCAACACACTGTATAAAAAATCCCAAACAGAGCAAGGCTGAAAAAGTTGTTGCATCAGGGATTTGAAAAGACTGGTTTGAAGCGTATATCCAGCATCCCAGAAAGAGTGAACAGCTCACAGAGATCAGCATAAGATAATAAACCAGGGAAAAATCATTTTTATCAGATTGAAGATTCCTTAAAATTAATAAATACATGCTGTAAAATACTGCGGTCACCAGTCCCAAAAAAACCCCGATACCATAGCTTCGGCTTAAATGGTCTATGTCAATGCCTAAGATGAGAAACAAACCCAAAAATGCCAGGGGCAGGGATAAAACAAAGGTCATGGTGATTTTTTCTTTAAAGATCATAAACCCCACAATGGAAAGGACAAATACCTGGAAATTACCCAGAATGGTTGCAAGCCCTGGGCCGACATAGCCAATGCTCGAGTGCCATGCCAGGAGGTCAAAGACAAATACAAGGCCGCATGCAATTGCCAGTAGATTTTTTTTTAGTTTCCTTATTTTAAACTCTTTTTTGACAAAACAGATGCAAATAAGAAACAAACTGCCGAAAAACATCCTGTAAAAGGCTGACACCGAAGAAGGAACATTGGATATATTTACCAGGACACTGGAAAAACTGATGATAAAAGCACCCATTAAAAGTGCAGGAACAGGCCTTGAAAATATTTCTTTAATCAATATATTGCTTATCCGTTTCCATAAAGAATTGATAGAAGCCGGTCTTTTGGAAGGATGTTTTCCCTCATGACGATTTCTTCTATGGTAAGGTCCTCTTCATAGGCTTTTTTTGCTATCTCTGCAGCCCGGTCGTATCCTATATCCGGCACAAGATTGGTAACGATTGCCAGGCTCTTTTTAATGTTTTTCTCACACTTTTTTTCATTGGCGGTAATGCCTGATACGCATTTTTTTGCCATCATCTCTGCTGAATTAGATATCAGTTCGATTGATTGAAGTAAATTATAGGCAATAAGGGGCAGCATTGTGTTAAGCTCTAAATAACCTCCCTGTCCACCAAAAGTGACTGCTATATCATTTCCGATTACCTGAACACAGGCCTGAATAGCAGCTTCAGGAATTACAGGATTAATTTTGCCCGGCATGATTGATGACCCTGGCTGAAGGGCAGGGATGTTAATCTCTCCCAGACCGCATCGTGGGCCTGATGCCAGGAACCTGATGTCATTTGCTATCTTAATCATGCTGACAGCAATGGTCTTGAGTATGCTGCTTGCCTCCACCGCAGTATCGCAGGATGCCTGGGATTCAAAATGATTCAAAGATTCGGAGAACTGAATTCGGGTATCGTCGGCAATCATGGATATGACATTTCCGGCAAATTTCCTGTGAGCGTTTATGCCGGTTCCAACCGCTGTTCCACCAAGAGCCAGAATAAGAAGTCGTTCCTGCACAGTTGCAATCCGCAAGACAGCCTGATCAACTTGCCGTGTATATCCAGAAAATTCATCTCCCAAGGTCATTATGACAGCATCCTGAAGATGTGTTCTGCCAATTTTACGGATATGCTTAAAGTCTTTTGCTTTTTTATTCAGTTCATTCCTTAGAAGATTCAGGGAAGGCACCAGTTTGTTTTTTATGAGTTTTGAGGCTGATATATGAATGGCAGTAGGTATTACATCATTACTGGACTGACATAGATTAACATGATCGTTTGGATGGATTAAGCCTTTGCTTTGCAGCAGTCCGGTAAGGATTTCATTGCCACGCGCCGCAATTACTTCATTCATGTTCATATTTGTAGAAGTGCCTGATCCGGTTTGAAAAACATCCACCACGAACTGCTCTTGAAGCTTGCCTGCGATAATTTCATCGGCTGCGGTCATAATAGCATCAGCCTTATTATTTTCCAGGA
>CAXMTQ010000019.1:0-17483 GCA_964196205.1 uncultured Desulfobacula sp. | reverse complement strand
TTCTCTTTGAAAATATATCATCAACGTTTCAAAGAGAAGGATACTTAATATTCATATAAAAATAATATTTATTATTGTTTTTAAGGTATTTTATTTTTTTCAGGAGAAAACTCAATAAGCTCATCAATTCTATCTTCTGGATCTACCTTGTTGAGTTTTATCATTTCAAAGCCGGTTATCTCTACAAAAACATTTCCATTTTTGTCCACAAGCTTTAAATTGTATGTATTGGTCTCCTCTCCGGATGCTCTCTTTTGAGTAATACAAAAATATTTTGTCTTCTTTTTAACATCTTTGTAAAATTTCAAAGACTCAATTTTAAAAGGCAGCACTGTTCTTGAAGTTGTAAAAAATTCAAAAAGCCCGCCTGTCTGGAACATGGCATCAACAAGTATGGGAGATGCAACAAAATTGGGGTTTTTCACACCTTTGAAAAACTCTTTTTCACTGCTGTCCTCCATGGTTGTAATCAAAGTTTTCCCATCAAAGGAGTTAAGATCTGTGATGGTGCCGAAAAGGCCAAACATGAACAATCTCTTTGGATTATAGATCAGTGTTTCAAGATCACCTTTATAGGAGACCGGTTTAAACTGAGGCAGCTTAATCTTTTTGGGCTTTAAGGGTTTGTTGGCAAACCTGTATTTTCCTTCATAGTGCAGTTTTGGATCACCCATTACAACACCCTGGGGGTTCTTGAATACAGATGTAATATTACATTCAAGCAGATCATTATCATCTTTGTTGCCTGAAATAAGCAGCTCTTTGGGACGTTTTTTTAATAGTTTAATCCCATAGGGAATATGAAAATCAGTTAGCTCCACAAAATGCTCTTTCTCTTCTGACAAAGCCTTTGCTATTTCTGCCATGGTTTCAACTCCTGTGGAACCAAGAAAAAGAGGAACATCTTCCATGGTGTGGTCATGAAGAAACAGATCTCTTTCAATCTCCAGAATCCTTGAACAGGTCATTCCTGTGCTTGTTTTTTCGATCTGTGTGTCCAGAAACGGGAACTCAATATCCTCAGGACTTCCAAGAAGGCCATCTATGTCAAAGGAGTAATCAAGGCCGGAAAAAACCATTTCAGATTCTGTCTGGTCAAGAAGATCTGCCATAAAAAACTTGACGCCCTGCTCCTTTGGAAGGAATTGTATACCTCTCTCTTCAAGTACTTTCTTCACAGTTGGATTGGTTGCCATTCCCACACCGCCCCAGGCTGTCCAGGCATAAACTTTATAAGTTCTTTCAGGATGAAGCTGTTTTTGTTGAAAAAGTGTTTTCCCGAGAAACTCATTGGCTGAGGTATAATCCACCTGGCCTTCATTCCCAAAACGGGCTGTCACAGAGGAGAAGGTAAAAAAGTATTTATAATCTCTCTCCTTAAAAGCCTCAAGCAGATTATGCATGCCTTTGACTTTAACATCCACAACAAGTTCAAATGACCACAGCTCTTTTTTTGCTATGAACTGACTCATCTCCATACCGGCAGCATGGAATATGCCATCTATTTTATCATATTTATCAACAGCAGCCTTTACCGCTTTGGCATCGGTTACATCCACACAATTGTATTCCACATTTACACCAAGAGATTCAAGATACTCTATATTTTCAACAGATTGTCGAACTCTTGTCAAACGATCCAGGGCCCGTTTTATCTCAATGGGTTTAACCCCTGGCATATCATCTTTAAGCATGGCCATAAGCTGCGGATCAGTGGAAGATTTATCAAGGTATTTCGAATCTGTACTGTAGACATCATTAATATCAAGAATAATCAGGTTGATCTTATATTTTTCCACCACTTTTTTAATAATTTCATAGGTGATACCTCCTGCCCCTCCTGTTACAAGCATGGTATCACCACCTGTGATAATCTGCTGTGTCTTATCTGCAATGGAAGGTTTCATGGTAAGAAGATAACGCTTATTGTTCTTGTATCCCACTTCACACCTTGTATCATCGGACAAAAGCTCATTTATAAAAGTTGTGGTAATCTTTGAAATGCTTTTTTTAGGCTGCTTGTAGGAAAAATCTACAATCTTGACCATGGTATCCTTCAACTCCTTGTTTGCTGTCTTCAAAAGGCCTGAAAGCCCTGCAAACATGGGATATATTTCATTGCCACCCTCCATATAAGGAAAGATCACAGAATCAAAGGTAATAGTGCCTATAACACTCTCTTGTTTATCAAATGTTTCAAACAAAGATTTAATCATGACAAAGAAAGATTTAATGGTCGCATTAAGGGAGTTTTCAAAATTACCTTCTACTTTTTTCTGATCAAAATAGAAATCAAGCGGTGCAAGATGGATAAATCCGTTTACATCTGGATGGGATTTTTTAAACTCTTCCACACGTTTTTCTGTAGCCTTCACATCTGTAAGATCAAATTTGAAATCAGCACCCTTTGCTCCGATTGTAATGACTCTGCCGTTTTTATCTTTTATTTTTTTAATAACAGCTTTGGCAAAACCGTTATTATCAAGGGATACTATAATAGTCTTACCTTTAAAATCTTTTTTGGACAAGGGGAGCTGATCCGATTCTTTTGTTCTCACAATCAAACGCTTGATAGGAGATGCAGGATCGGGAAAATCATCATCTGTGGCAGCAGGCACACTTATATTTTGTGGCTGTTGTGATTCATCGCTATCTGGTGTTCCAGAAATTTCCACCAATGGTATCTGTTCAGGTTGACTCTCCTTAGATGTCGTTATTTTTGTATTAACGTAGTCGGATAATTTGGCAATGGTGTTGAGATCTCTGAGTTTTAAATCATCCGGTACTGAAAACCCAAAATGCGAGGCAACCTTGGCAAAAATCTCAACCTGTTTTACTGTATCAATGCCAAGATCGGCTTCAAGGTCCAGATCATCTTCCAGCATATCTGTTGTGTATCCGGTCTGCTCTGCTATAATTGATTTGACTGTTTCAATAGCCGGTTCAATGGCAGAAGTTCTGGCAGGTATTTCTATATCTGTCTTTTCAACAATTTCAGTTTTCTCTGGTGCTGCTGTTTCTTTCACTGCCTGCAATGGTGCCGGTACTTTTGGCACGGCAGGAATAACGGGTTTATCATCTGTTTTAACTCTCTTTTTTTCCTTTGTTAATTCTGGCAGTGTTTCCCCTCCAGCCACTGCACAAAGAGTATTATCAATTATCTTGATTTCTGGGTTCTGGGATCCGGTGATTTGTTTTATCCAGTTTTCATATCTTTCATTACCTTGAACTAGGTTTTCTTCTACCCGTTTTACAAACATAAAGGCAAAATGAGACCCAAATCCGGCAGCAAGATGGAGGCCATATTCAGAATCAATTTTTCCCTGGCCTGAAAAATTAAGTTTTTTGAAATGCTCTGGTATTTTCTTTAAATTTGCAATGGGAGGAGCTTTTCTCTTCTGGAGGGCTTTGACCATTACAACATCTTCTATGGCAGCTCCCAGGGTATGACCTGTAAACCCCTTGGTATTGGATATACAGATGTTGTTTAAATGGTCAGCAAATGTTGTCTGTAGAGCGGTTACTTCGGCATCAGCACTGCCTCCCCTTGCCGGAGTATAAGTTTCATGGGACATGAAAAGGAGTTTATCTGCATACTCTGCTTTTTCAATGCCTTTTTGCTTCTCAACTTTTGTAATGAATTTTTTCATCTCATGAGCCATATGGGGTACATCAATATTAAAGGCGTGGTAAGCAGAGTTGGCAATATGAGTACCAAAAATTTCGCATTGGCCGTTCATGCCTCTCTCCTTAGCACAATTTTCTCTTTCAATGACAAGCCCAACAGCACCTGCCCCGAGTATAGTGCCATTACGATCTTCATCAAAAGGCTTGGCTGCCTGGGATACTCTTTTTTTAATGGTGGCAGCACCCACGGCGAGAAATCCTGATTCCACCCATGGACCCTGTTTTTCTGAACTCATATTGTCACCACCTATGACAATAACCCTCTTGCAACGACCAACCCTGATCCAGTCTTCGGCAATACCAATGGCAAGGGTAGTGGAAGCACAGGCGGCACTTACCAGTGTGTTCGGGCCTTTGGCCTTAATAATCTGGGCAAGGAAAGCCGCTCCGAGAGGAGTGGCATTAGCCAGAAAATTTCTATCAAATTTAAAGTTGGTAAAATCCGGTTTTTTCCTCGATTTTGCCTTAAAAAACCATTCTGTCAGCTGCTCTTTAACCTCCTGCTCTTTTATCTTCTCCATAAGATAATAGTAGATATTTTCAAACTCTTCATAGGGTTTAAGAAACAGTTTGTCATAATAATATTTTTCAAGCTCTGTAATAAAGGTTTCAGTATTTGGCAATATTGAAGAGACAATCACACCTGTCTCTTCCTGCATTGCTTTGGGCAGAGCAAAACCGTCAGGAATCATACTCTTCCCGTCTTTCACTTTTTTGTACTGCATGACCAGAGGTATATTAGCATCTTTTAACGCTTCTATACCGGCAGCAATAGCAATTGCCATACTGATATCATACTGTGTCTTGATGCCGTATTCATCTGCAAGGTCAAAATAGCCAAGCTGCCCTGCAAGGTGTATCACATCTTCTGTTTTGGTAATCTGGACAAACCTGGCATTTCCATCCGGTTGTTTGTAAAGTTTAAGGATATTTTTATCAACAATCTGCTCCTGTGCTTCAGGAGTCAATGGATCGATAAAATTTTCACCATTTAAAATAGCATCAAAATTATCTTCCGCAAATACACGTCTTGCCTTACCGGGCAGTCCAACAGAAACACCTGAAATAACTATTTTACCTGTATTAAAATCAAATCTTTCAATGGCATCAATTGCAGATTGTCGTTTCTGGCTGAGGTATTCCTTGTAAAGAATCTGATCAACCAATTCCTGATTATTTTGTTTAAAAAAATCAAAATCTTCAGACATTTCTACTTTTGCTATTTGTTTCCCGATTTTGGGAATCATTTCAAGAACTGGCTTTGTCTCGAAAATAGCATTATATTTCAGAAGATATCTGCGGCATTTTTCAAAGGATTTTACCTCTCCTGTTTTTGCATCCACGGAAACAATAGTTCCATAGTCTGTTATATTGATGTTTTTAAGCAGATTTACAAGCAGCTTTGATGGTCCAATTTCAATAAAATGAGTTCTGCCTGATTCATATACATTCTCAATGGATTTTATAAACTCCACAGGAGATATAATCTGTTTTGCAAGCAAATCTTTCACCTCATCGCGCCGTTCCGGATATGGGTTTGCAGTAGTATTGGAGATAATTTGACCAAATCTTGTTTCATTAAAGGTTATGGAATCAAGGTACCTTCTAAGATGTTGGGATGCATCTTCAAGCATAGGTGTATGAAAGGCACCTGTTAAATTTAATTTTTTGAAAAAGACATCCTTCTCAGTTAAAAAGAGACAGAATTTTTCAATATCTTCTGCAGTGCCTGAAACAGCGGTCTGTCTTTCACTGTTTTTATTTGTAATATAGATATTGGATATGGAAGATTTCCAGATAAATTGTGCTGTCTCTTTTTCATTTTTAAATACCACCATGATTTTACCCGGTGCCTTCAAAGTGCTTTCATACATCAGATCAGAACGCTTAATGATCAATCGCATTGCATCATCAAAATTCAACATGCCACTACAGTACAATGATGTATATTCTCCCACACTGTGACCTATAAAATAGTCAGGTGAAAAACCTTCCTGTGCCAGTCTGCTGTAGATTGCAGCAGAAGAGAGAAATACTGCAGGCTGGGTGTTTTGTGTTGAATTAATAGCATCATCAGTGCCAAACATCATATCAAGAAGGGAATAGTGTCTTTGTTCAACAAATATCTTTTCTCCTTTTTCCATAATTTTTCTGATGTGATCATCCTTTTCAAACAGATCTTTCATCATGCGGCTTCTCTGGGCACCCTGGCCTGAAAGAAGTGCGACCATTTTAAGTTTCTTTCCCTGGTTATCAGAAGAGTAGGCATGATCTCTAAATACTGTATCATCAACCGATGCTGCCTTAAATTCAACATCTTCCACTTCTTTTTTATCCTGTTTTTTATCTTGGAAGAACTTTGGCAGGGTGCTCATGATCATATGGCAGTGATTACCACCTATACCATTGACATTGGCTGCAAACCTGAATGGCTGATTTTTTGGTCTTACAACCATCTGCTGTGCTGACTGTAAAATCTTACTCTCTTTTATGGTGGAGTGTTCAGGATCATAATTAAAATTGGGCAGGATTTTGCCATGCTGGTTCATGAGCATGAGTTTTGCCATGGCAACGGCCGGGTTAGCAGCTTTAAAATACCCGAACTGGGGTTTAATATTACCGCAATACATTTCATGGTCAAAGCATTGTTCAACCACCTGTTTTTCAACGATATCTCCAAAAACATTAGAAAAAGCAAAAAGATCAAGGTGGTTAATATCCTTTTTTCTTATCCCTGATTTTTGATATGTCTCATTTATGGTGGAGACAAAAGTTGGCCCGGACGGGGAAAGCAGATGATCCGGCACACTTGAACGCACTGCACTCTCGTTTATCTCTCCCAGGATTTCCATATTATACTCTTTTGCTTTTTTCATGGTAGTCATAATATGGATAGCTGCACCTTCGCCCATGACATACCCGTCAGCCCTGGAATCATAAAAATTGCAATCACCTTCAGACAGAAGACCAAGCCGTTTAAATGCCATAAGAACAGCAGGATAGAGATTACAGTCAACCCCGCCTGCAAGGACAAAATCAAGATCTTTCTGTTTTAAATTCCTTGCTGCATTTCTCATGGCAATAAAAGCTGATGCACAAGATGCATCAATCACATAGTTTGCTCCATTCAAATTAAAATAGTTTGCAATCCTGCCTGAAATGATATTGGATAAAAGCCCTGGAGTTGTATCTTCATTATTCTCCGGGATTGTCTCTCTTATGGATTGTACAAGCTCTTCTGAAATATTATCAAGTTTGCCGGCATCAATCCCTTTAGCATTTTTAATGATATTACCGAGAAACTGTTTTCTGGTTCTGATGATATTTTTACTCTGCTGCTCCCCTGCAATGGTTCCAAGGATAACTCCAATTTTATTGTCAGAGTCTATCTGCTCAAGCAGTCCTGAATTTTCAAGGGCTTCAGAGGATGCCTCCAGCCCGAAAATCTGACTTCTTTCTATGGATTTAACCATCATCGGCGGCATGCGGTATTTCAGGTTATTGAATTTATGATATTTTACAATGCCTGCATTAATTTTAGGAAGCCTGTAGTTGGAATCTTTATCAAGCGCTGCATAGACATCATTGTCAAAGCGTTCTTCAGGAATATGGGACAACTGTTTTTTACCTGATTCTAACTGTTTCCAAAATTCTTCACAATTTTTTGCCCCTGGCAGAAACACACCAAGCCCAGCCACCACAATTCTGTCATCATTAAAATCATAGGAAGGGTCTGTAAAAATATCTCTGGGTATTACTTTATAGTCCTTAGTCATCTGCTCTACCACGATATGATAATTAATACCGCCAAATCCATATGAAGAGACAGCAGCTTTCCTGGAGCTGTTATCATCATTTTTCCATTCTTTTGAATCTTTAACTATAAAAAGAGATGAATCTTTTAAATCGTGATTTTTTGAAAGTTTTTCAAACTGGCCATTAGGAGGTAGGATTCCTTTGTCAACTGTGAGCAGAGCCTTTAACAATCCTGCCGAACCCGCACACCCAAGGAGATGACCAATCTGGGCTTTGATGGAGCTGATCCCGGCACCGGAGTTTTCATAGATTAAGTTCAAGGTTTCCAGCTCTGCTTCATCTCCAATAATAGTGGAGGTGCCATGGGCTTCAATAAATCCAATATCTTCAGGCACAATACCAGGTTTGATATTTTCAAAACATCGCTTAACACTTAATTTCTGTCCTTTTGGATTTGGGGCTGCAATGGCTTTTCCTTTTCCATCCGAACTCGAACCTATGGAGTTGATAATACCGTGGATATGATTTTTATCTCTTATTGCATCTTTCATCCTTTTTAACACAAAAACAACAGAACCCTCTCCAAGGATAAACCCGTCAGCTCTTTGATCAAAGGGGTATGAACCTTTTTGAGACAATGTTCCCATCTTGGCAAATCCAATAAAAGCTTCAGGTGTAAGATTGGTATTAACGCCACCTACAATAACCAAATCATGCTCTCCTGACAAAAGCTCTCCTTTTGCAGCATCAAGTGCTGTGACAGAGGATGCACATGCTGCATCCACAACATAATTTGCACCCCTGATTCCAAGGTGGCTGGCAATCCTGGATGCTTCAATATTAAGCAGCATACCATGGACAGGATCATATCCTATGTTTTCCCCTTCCATACCCTCCATCAAAATCTCTTTTAAAGATTGTTTTTCTTTGTCATTAAGGCTTTGATATTCACTTGTCTTTTCCATCATGGATACAATCTGGGGATACCAGTATTTTAATTGGAGGTCATTGCCAAGTTCATTGGATAGACATGTGGCAATTATAACTGCAGTTCTGGAAACATCCTCACTAATTAAATGATCGTCTTTTCCTAGGAGTCCAGCATTTTCAACAGCCTTATATGCTGTCTGCAATACCATTTTCTGGCTGCGGGAAAGCCTCTTTTCCTTATCTTTGGCATAACCGAATCTTTTATTATCAAATTTAAAATCATCCACATGACCTGCAAGTATGGTGTAGGTCTTATCTTCAGCATTTTTATCAGGATTATAATAGAGATTATGGTCAAATCTTGATTGTGGCATTTCACTTATGGAGTATTTTTTATCCAAAAGATTTTTCCACAGGGCATCAGGATTATCAGCATGGGGAAGAGTACATCCAATGCCTACAACAGCAATCTCATCATTGATTGAGTTATTTGAACTTGAAAAAATTTCGAGCAGGTTGATATTTCTATAAAGAGTTGATTTTGCTTGAAAATAGCTGTCATGAATCTGCTGAATGGAGATTGCACTGTCAAAAAAAGCAAGGGAGTCACCAACAAGGAAATTACCCTTTTCTTTATGCTCTTCACCATCAAACCAGGTATAATGTTCTTCTCCCGGATTTTTAAAATCAGGAAGAAAACCCTTTGCCCCGATAAGCAGGGAACCAATATTTCTTTTTTCAAAGGAGCGTTTTCTCTTTTCAAGACTCTCCTTATTTTTAAGCATCAAAGCTTCATTTTCAACCATCATCCTTGCAAATTGAGTGGGTGCAGTTCTTGAAGCAAGCCCAAGGCTTTTGCCAATAACCATGGTTTCATTTTCTTTGATAATAATCTCCCTGTATTGGGATTTCATAGATTTTGTTTCAACAATCTCATCGGTAAAAAGATATGCAGTTCCTACCTGAATACCAATTTTTGCTCCTTTAGCTGCAAGAAAGGATGTAAGACCTGAAATAAACATTGAAGCATAACAGGTGGAAATACCACCTGCAAAAACAAGATATAAATTGGAAAAATCATAATTATTATTCATTAAAAAGGCAATTGCATTTTCCCACAATACCATGGAAGAGAGAGAACCCACATGGCCTCCTGCCTCACCGCCTTCGAGAATAAAGCGCTTGCAGTTACTCTTTAAAGCATTGTCCATCATGGATACAGACGGCGTATGAAGATAGGTTTTAGTCCCGGCCTTTTCAAGCTCAACCGCCTGGGAAGGAATTCCGCCTGCAAAAAGTGCGTAGGGTATCTTGTATTTTTTTACAATTTCAAGATGGCTTTGTACTGCAGGGTTAAAAGCTTCTATACCCACAAGTCCTGCACCAAAATTATCTACTTTTTGTGCTCCATCTTTAAGCATATTGTCTGCCAGATTTTCAGGAAGACTTCCCACTGCAAAAAATGGTAAGGCCCCATGTTCAAGCACCTTGTTTGCAAAATCAGAATTATCAGAGATATTTGCCATTGGTCCCTGAATTAAGGGAAATTTTGTTCCCTGGTCTTTTGCAAATCGGGAATCAGGAGTTACAGGGTCATAATCATCAATGAAATTCAGAGAGTCTCCAATGGTTTGAAAAAAACCGGTGATAACATCATTCAGGCTTGTTGACTCTCTAATAAAATCCTTGGCAAAAATTCCATCCTGGCCAAGATAAAAAAGCGACTGGATAAATACGCCGTCAGTGTCATCAGAAGCTTTCATATGATCGGTAATAAATTGATAAATCTTATGGCTTCCCAGCTCATCATCACCAAATTCAAAAGCCATGAGTTTAAGATCTTTAACTATTTTAGTTCCAAGCTTTGCAAATACCCTGTAGATATCAGTGTTGTTGTATTCAATCTGGGTGGAATCACTCTCATCCACCATGGTTAAAAGCTTTTTAAAATTTTCAGATACTGGAGATTCATCAGTTAAAAGAAGTTGACTGTCCATTACAAGGCCTGACACTCCTGCTGCAAACATGCCTGCCGCCGTATATTTGCCCACACCTCCATGGATGAAAATGGGCAGATCACTGTTTTTTAAATACCACTGCATCAATACAAAAGAGGAGTATTTTGAAACCCTGCCGCCTGCTTCATTACCTTTTAAAATCAATGCATGGGGTGAAATTTTATTAATCTTGTCATTAATATTTATATCTTTGATTTCAAGAACTATTTTTGTATCTGCAAAATTTGAAAAATCTGCAGTTTCATCATCCTGTGCCACAGGGCATATTAAAATATCAAGATTGGTCAGCTGCAAATGCTTAATTTGTTTAATCAAATCTATATTATGATTATAAAGTCTTATACCAAAGCAGAGATATTCCTGGGAAATCAGTTGAGCACTTTTTATTATTTCATTATCACTTAAAAATTCAGTGTCAAATACTGGAAGGGCTCCAGAGTTGAAAATCTCTTTAAAATACTTTATGTCAAAAACCTTTACAGGATTATAAACCATTAAAGGAAGTCTTGAATTGAGTATTCTTCTAATCATAAATGCATCTCCATTATTATATTTTTATTTTTTTTAAACTATAAATTTAAAATTGTTTTTACAATCTGTTCCATTGTAGGATTAAAAAAGTGTAATCTAAACTTTATCTTTCAACTATTGTGCCAAGATTGCTTGCAAGAGTAAGTGATTAAAATTTAAGTCTTTTTAATTTTAAACATCTCTCTTTCTGTTTTTATGCTTGCATTTTATGTACACCAAATGTACATATTTGCATATTAAACATTATATAAAACTTTTTTCAAACCGATTATTTGTTATGGCAGAAAAAAATGAGAATGTCAGACATCCATCAGATGGTGGCAAATTAAAAAGTTTATGAAAACTCTCTTAAGGAGAAAAATTTGAAAACAGTAAAACTTAATTCCAACGAGCGCCATTTTTTTAAAACCGTATATAATGCTGCCTTTGCAAATCCTTTCAGTGATTTAAGAAAAAAACTTGATCTTAAAATTGCAGGGCTCTTTCCTTCTGCTTCAAGAAGGGAGACCATAGATTTATGTATAGATGAAGTTGACCGCAGAATCAAAGAACTCGAAGGGCAAAATCGTGCCAATATAAATGCTTTTCAGGGTCGAGACAAAGAGATTATAACAGTTGTTTTTCTGTTTGATCTATTTCATAAATTCAGAGATAATTTTGACAAGTTAATAGAAGATCAGATTAAAGCCCAGGACAACCTTATAACTGTTCCTTTTGCAAAAGAAGCCATGCACCTGCTCCATATCAAGGGTTTTGACAACAAAAGTATTATCCACTATTTTGCCCTCTCCTATCAACTGAGACGTGCCTTTTATTTTATCTCTCACTCCCTTGTGGGCTCAAGTCCATGTATGCAAAATTTTAAAAAACATTTATGGAATAATGTATTTACCTATAATATTGATTTGTATAGGAAATTTTTATGGAATAAAATGGAGGATTTCTCCACCCTGCTTCTTGGTGAAACAGGAACGGGAAAGGGTACAGCTGCTAAAGCCATAGGAAGAAGCGGGTATATTCCTTTTAATGAAAAAAAAGAGTGTTTTGTTGAAAGCTTTACCCGGGCATTTTCCTCATTAAATCTTTCCCAGTATCCTGAAACCCTGCTTGAATCTGAATTGTTCGGACATACTAAGGGCTCATTTACTGGGGCTGTCGATGATTACAAAGGGGTATTTGACCGGTGCAGTCCCCATGGCTCAATTCTTCTTGATGAAATCGGTGAAATCCCCAGCCATGTGCAGATCAAATTATTAAGAATTCTCCAGGAAAGAAATTTTTCCCCCATGGGAAGTCATGAAAAATCAAGATTTAAAGGACGGGTTATTGGTGCTACTAACCGACCCAAAAAAGAAATTATTGGCGGGCAAGTATTCAGGGATGATTTTTACTACCGTCTTTGCTCTGATATAATAGAAGTACCGCCTCTTCGAGTCAGAATTAAAGAAAAACCATCGGAATTAGATGATCTCCTTCTCTTTACCATTCAAAGAATGACCGGCACTCATTCTGAAGAATTAAGTGCAAAAGTTAAAAGAATTATTGACCAAAGACTTGGAAAATATTATCAATGGCCGGGTAATGTTCGGGAACTCGAACAGTGTGTCAGAAGTGTTTTGTTGAAAAAAGACTATGGGGGCCAGCAAAAAAATGGAGATGAAAAACTTGACCTTGCAGAGAAGCTTGTTAAAGGAATTTTGGATAGAGACATTATGGTATCATTTCTGATATCAGGCTATTGCAAACTTTTATATGACCAATTCGGCACCTATGAACAAGTTGCAAAGCATACAGGATTGGACAGAAGAACCATAAAAAAATATATTATAAATTTTAAAGACAGATAGACGTTTATGCTCTCATTTTTACCCCACAATCTTAAAGGTATTTTATCCATTTTTTTATACACGATAAATACTATTTTACTCACCATTCCTATGATTTTTCTCTCCTGTTTTAAATTTATTCTGCCTGTTAAGTCTATTGTTATTATTCTTGACAAAATTTTGATATCCATTGCTACGCTTTGGATAGGAATTAATTCCTTTAATTCAAAATTGTTCTGCAAAATAGAATGGGATTTAAGAGGTCTTGAAAAATTAGAAAAAAAAGAGTGGTATCTTGTTATTTCAAACCACCAGTCATGGGTTGATATTCTCGCTTTACAAACAACCTTGAATCAAAGAATCCCCATGTTGAAATTTTTTTTAAAACAGGAGTTAATATGGGTCCCTTTTCTTGGATTGGCCTGGTGGGCGCTGGATTTCCCTTTTATGAAACGATATTCAAAACTTGAGATACAAGCAAAACCACATTTAAAAGGTAAAGATCTGGAAAGCACAAAAAAAGCATGTGAAAGATTCAAACATACACCTGTTTCCATTATAAATTTTGTTGAAGGAACAAGATTCACCCCACACAAAAAAACCTTGCAAAGAGACAACAATTTCACACATCTTTTAAATCCAAAAGCAGGTGGAATCGCTTTTATCCTTGGTTCCATGGGAGAGCATCTAAATAAAATCATTGATGTTACTATTGTTTATCCAGGAAAAGCCCCCACATTCTGGGAATATATTTCAGGCAGGGTTAATAAAATAGTAATTGATTTTCAAGTTATACAATTAACAGATTCTCTTCCCGGGGATTATTTTAATGATCCTGAATATAAAAAATATTTTTTTTCCTATCTCAATAATTTATGGCACAAAAAAGATGAAAAAATTAAAAAAATTAAAAACTCTTAACCTTCATCTCATAGACATCCAGATTTTTCTCTCCATCAAAGGTGCATAGAGCTTCCTCAACCTTTACATGACTGATCATTTCTGTAATTCGTCTCTTACTGTTCAGGCCTACAATAACAGTTCCATTCATAATAACCCCTTCAACAATGACAATAGACTGGCCTGGGTTATCATTGGCCCATTGAATAAGATTAGCCTTTTCTGCTAAACAATCATCCCGAATTTTTTCCAAGGATTTAATCTTCTTATCTTCTTTTGTTCCATGCTGCTCAAGCTGTTTTTCAAGGCTGTCCACCTTTTCTTTGATTGTTTTCAACTCTTTTTTGGTAAAAAAATCATGGCCTACTTTTATGGTACAGGGTTCTGCCTTTTCAGTGCCAATATTTCTGGCTTTTACTCCCAATTTTGATGTTATCTGTGAAGTCATAATTTTCCCATTTTCCACAATACATCTTCCAGAACACTCTATATCAGAATCCACAATCTCTTTTGTTATAATAACATCACCCATGCAGGCAACTTTGGCATTACGAATAAACTTAGCATATACATTACCTTTAGAATAAATTTCACCTGCAATAATACCACCTGCAATTCTAACATTTCCTTCTGCTGTTACAATTCCACCATCTAATTCTATGATCTTAATATCATTTCCTCTTACTTTGAGACCAGATTTAACCCGCCCTTTCACATTAACATTGCCATCATAATCTATATGGCCTGTTTCATAATCTACATCCCCTTGAGTAATATATTCTTCGTAAACAGAAGTACGGCCGGACAATGAAAATTTTGGGAACCCTGAAACAGAAGCAAGCAGTTTAAACCCGTCTTCTGAAACTTTTACACCTGTCCCGTATTTTATAAAAGAATCTTTAGCCGGCACAGTGTCAATCTGATCCCCATAGATATTATGACCTTGCCGTGACACCTTCATGGGTATTTTTTCAGCAAGTACGGTACCCTTTCCCACATGGGGAATCTCACCACGGTCTTTAAAATCAATAACGCCATTCTCTGTCAGACCTCCTGCTTTAAGATAATCTGTGTTAAAAAAAAACTCTACTCTTGCATCTTCCCCATGTATTGGAGGGACACCTTGAGCGACTTTAAAAGATTTTGTTTTAAATCCGCTTGTCCTGATAAAGCTTTTAATCATTTCATCTGCCACAAAGCCTGATACAATACCCTTATCAAAAAGAGCCCCTTTAATTTTTTCCACGCTGATATTTTCATCAAAGCTGTCTGTTTTAGTGAAAAAAGCCATCATAAAATCTTTTGAGACTTGAAGTTCAATCCCGCCTGTAATGATTTCAGGTTCAAGCAGAAGATCTTTATCCTGCTCATGTTCAGACACAGTTTTATCAGGCTTGTCAGATAACTGCTCTTCAATGGTTTTCCCAACCATTTGATTTTTTTCTTTAGATTCTTTGGCTCTCTCCTTCCTGGCTCTTTTTTGCAGTTTCAGGATATAATCCCGCTGTTTTTCAGTTAAAAAACCGGCATCTACAAGTATCTCTCCTATATAATTGAGCCCTGACCTGTTTTTGATTGCATTTACCTGCTCTTCAAGAGCTAAGGTTAAAACACTCTTATTTATAAAACCCTTACGGATTGCGATATCTCCGAATGTAAATTCTTTTTGGCGAAATTCTAAAGTTTGTGCCGCCTTTGCGAGCCGTTTCACATTTCTCGAAGAGATCAATTCTTTGGATAAAAAATAATCTTTTAAAGCAGCATCCTTATTGCTGGAATCAGAACAGTATGCCAGTGCCTTTTGCAGTTCTTCTTTCGTAATAAAATGATTTTTCAGAGCGAGTTGACCTATCAGGGGAGTTCTTGTTTTTTCATTTTTATCAATATCCACAATCTCTCCAAATAAGAATTAAATTACAGCTGACAGCAATCCCGCACCAAGAAAAGTCAATTCAATAATAAATTCTCTAAGGGCACCTGAAATACGGGTATCATTTCTAAAAAACTTTATTAATAAAAACATGATCAAAGGTATGAAAGCAAGTATAAAAGCCTTATTGACTAATAAATCCATAAAAACCGCCAACAAAACAATACAAACATCAAAAATTAAAATATATTTTATGATATTAAAGCTTTGCTTTTCCCCTATAAGGATAGGAAGTGTCTCTTTACCGGTAATCCGGTCTCCTTGAATTGCAAGAATATCAAAAAAAGCGGTTCGTGCAAAAACAAGCCCGGCAGCAAAAATAAATACCACAGCAACAGAAAGCAGATTACTTTGATTAGCCACAGCCGGCAAAAGACAGGTTACTGTTCCCCAGGCAATAGTGATGAGAATGGTTTTTGACCCCGGGATATCTTTTATCCTGGCAAATTGTCCTTTGCGAGCTATGAAAGGAATCAATTTTAAATTATATGACAGGCCAAGAAGGCTCATAATCAACAAAACCATAAAAGACAGCACTCCAGCTGCAAAGCTTAAATAAAGCCCTGCTGCACCTGACACAATTACGCTAATCCATAGATACAGTCTGTTATTCTTATAAAACAGCGCCCTTTGAGGATTATTATATTTATCAGATTTAATCATAAACAGATTATTCAATATATGCATTGAAAGGACATACAGCATGGCTATCAATGCATGACGAAAATCCTTGTCAAAACCCTGAATCCCTGAACATGCATAGGTTAAAGAACCTGCACCGGCTGCAGCCATGACATTTGTTTTCAATAAAAAATCACGAATTTTCAACAGAAGAATCTGGAGAGGATGCAGCTTTTGAAGATTTCTTTCCACTTGAACACACGTGTCATTAATGATCCAGTTTGGTGTTGAAGCTCCGGCCGTAATAGCAATGGATTTGCTTGACGACAACTCTTTGTAATCAATCTGTGAGATCTCTTCAATGTGTACGGCTGGTTTGCCTGTCCCTGCTGCAATTTGAGCCAGACGTTTTGTATTACCGCTCTGTTTTCCCCCAACTACGATTACAGCATCATTTTCATTGGCAAGTTTACGAATTTCAGTCTGACGTCTTTCTGTTGAACCACAGATAGTATCAAATATTTTATAGTGGGGTGCATGGATCTCACACCATCTTTTTATCTGGTCAAAAAAAACAGTATCCTGAGTTGTTTGAGCCACAATAACTGCATTTTCAAATTTTGGAAGTTTTTCAAACTGCTCCATGCTTGTAACAGTATGTCCACTGTTTTTTGCATATCCAAGAAGGCCGACAACTTCAGGATGTTTTTCATCCCCTATAATAATTGTTGAATATCCTTTTTGAGCATATTTGTGAATAATCACCTGGACTTTTACAACTCTGGGACAGGTTGCATCTATTACAGTAAAACCTGCCTTTTTAAGCGCTTTTTCATCTTCAGGCGGCACACCATGGGCACGAACTAAAACAATGCCCTTCCCTTTTGGTGGAATTTTATCAATCCGGAAGATCCCTTTCTCCTCGAGCATTGCAAGAACTTGAGGATTGTGGATTAAAGGGCCATAGGTATAAATAGGTTCTTCTTGTGCTGTATTGGATGCATCTAACACCATATCCACAGCTCTGCGAACTCCCATACAGAAGCCGGCTGTTTTTGCTACAACTATTTTCATTAAATTTGACTCAAAAGGTCAATCAGGTGCTGAAGCTCTTTTTTTGATTTGAAATTAATCTCTATTTTACCTTTTTCTCCACTCTTTTTAATGTTAACCCTGGATTTGATTTGACGGGTCAGCCACGAGCTGGTTTCATCAAGAAAGTGTTTCTCTTTAGCAGATATTTTTTTTTGCAATTTTTGCGGCTCTTTTTTTACATCATTAACA
>CAXMTQ010000018.1:0-17684 GCA_964196205.1 uncultured Desulfobacula sp. | reverse complement strand
AATTATCCTTGAGTTTGTAAATGCTCCTATTTCAGAATTTTTTTTTGGGAAGTGTCAGTTTTTATACCAAAAACAAGATAAACAATATCTTGACCAAACCAGCAGCAATTTGTATATACTTGATATCTCAACTGAAACACCCCCTGATTTGGTTTTAAAACTTATTGAAATTAGATTCGACTTCCTACTCTTTTTTAATTTTCAAGTTCTATACCGTCAACAAGAGCCGTGAGGTGATTAAATGACCACAGAACAAAAAGTTACAAGAAAGCTCAGCGCCATTCTTAGTGCCGATGTCAAAGGGTATAGTCGTCTCATGTCAGAGGATGAAACCCATACCATAAAGACTTTAAAAGAATACCGAAGAATCATAACAACAATAGTCAATGATCATTCCGGTCGTGTTGTTGATGCTCCCGGTGACAATCTGCTGGCTGAATTTTCCAGTGTCGTTAATGCTGTTCAAAGTTCCGTAGATATACAGAATGCACTGAAAGAAAAAAATGCAGAACTACCGGATGATAAACGCTTGGTGTTCCGTATTGGGGTCAATATAGGTGATGTGAAGTGGTCAAGTAAAAACGGACACTTTTCCTAAGCTGCTTTTTTTATTTCCCATAATTTTTCATATCTTTTTGGACTGATATTGCCCAAATAAGAATGACGTCTTTTGTTATTATAAAATATTTCTATATAATCAAAAATATCTTTTCTGGCTTCTTCCCTTGTTTTGTAATTATTAAAGAAAACTCTTTCGGTTTTCAGACTGCCAAAAAAACTTTCAGCAACGGCATTATCCCAGCAGTCACCTTTACGACTCATACTACTGATCATTTTATGATTTTTAAGAACTTTTTGAAAATCATTACTGCAATACTGGCTGCCCCGATCTGTGTGAAAGATCAACCCCGGATCTGGGTTCCGTCGCCAGATACCCATAAGCAATGAATCTATAACAAGCTTTTTATTTATTCGGTTACTCATAGCCCAACCAACAATTTGACGAGAGAATAAATCCAAAACAACGGCCAAGTATAACCAACCCTGTGATGTCCAAATATAAGTAATATCCGAAACCCAGGCTTGGTTGGGTTCAGCGGTTGTAAATTGCCTTTGAAGTAAATTAGGAGCTACCGGTAATTTATGTTTGCTATCAGTTGTCACTTTAAATTTTTTCTTTTGCCTTGCTTTAACGCCAGCCATGTTCATCAAGGTGCGGGCTCTATATCTCCCACAAGAGCTGCCATGATCCTGGACTTCATCAGACATCCGCCTGGTGCCATAGGTACTTTTTGAAAACCGATTTGCTTCTAACACAATAGGAACAAGCCTCTCATTTTCCATTTCTCTTTTTGATTTGCCTCGATGTTTCCATGAATAATATCCACTCCGGCTCACTTGCATTGTTGTGCATAACAGGCTTATTGGGTACGCCTTCTTCTCGATATCAATGAATTGATACCTTAGCCTGATTCCTTTGCGAAGAAGGCTGCCGCCTTTTTTAATATTTCACGTTCCATTCTTAAACGCTTGTTCTCTTTTCTAAGACATTTAAGTTCTGATTGTATTGATACGGCATCACCTGGTGATAAATCATGACTTGAACTGCCTTCAATTCCTCTTTTCCATTTACTAAGTAAATTGGGATTGACTCCCAAATTTCTGCCAGCCTCTGCATAAGAATAACCTTGTTGTGTTATCAGTTTGACAGCCTCTTCCTTGAATTCTTGCGTATAATTTCTTCTTTTTCTCTTTTTCATTTAACACCCTCCTGAATGATTAATAATCTACTCTTAAGAAAGTGTCCACTTTTTATCTACCAGGTCAGAGTAATCAAAGCAAATTGTGCAGCTGTTTTGATTTTACAATATAAATTAATAATGGATAGAGACAATTGTTGGTTGCTATAATAGATAATTATGATTCGTTTACCTTTAACCTGGTTCACTACATCCTTAAGACAGGTGTCAAGGTAAAAGTTTTTCGTAATGATAAGATTGGTGTTAAAGAGCTGAAAACTTTAAATCCAGGGGCAATTGTCATATCTCCAGGACCGGTACGTCCTGAGGATGCAGGTATTTCTCTTTATGTTGTAAAACATTTTTCCGGTATAATTCCAATTCTCGGGGTCTGCCTTGGGCATCAGGTCATAGCAAAGAGCTTTGGTGGAAAAATTGTCCAGGCAAAACAGATCATGCATGGGAAAACATCCACAATTATTTGTGATGAAAAATTAATTTTTTCAGATATTAACAGCACTTTTACTATTATGAGGTATCACTCTCTGGCAATTTCCCAAGAAGATTTTCCTGAAAGCCTGATGATTACTGCCAGAACCCAAAACAGTGAAATAATGGGAATTCGACATAAGGATCACCCTACTTTTGGAGTCCAGTTTCATCCTGAATCATTCATGACTGATTCCGGGCACACCCTTATTCAAAACTTCATCAACATAGCATCTGATACAAAAAATTATTAAAACCTATCTGACAAGAAGATTATCTCCAGGATAAATAGTTGCTCCTTTTGACAACTTATTGAGTTTTCTTAATTCATCGATACTGATATTGTATTTTTTACTTATGGAATAAAGGGTCTCTTTTTTCTTGACCATATGGAACTGGGATTTTTTCTTTACTGCTTTTTTAACAGGAACAGCAGCTTTAGGTTCAGACTCTTTTTTAACTATTTTTTTTTCAGTTTTATTTTCAAGCTGTGAAATACTTTTTTCAATTTTTCCCATTCTATCAATCAAAGAATCAAATTTGACTGAGAAAGCTGTTTCAAGCCTACCCAGTCTATCTTTTATATGATTAACTTCCATAACACTCTCTTTTATGTTAACACCCTCTGACTTGGAGCCCTGTTCTATTTGAAGTGCTTTTTCAATATTTTGAATTCGCATTTCAAAATCAGAAAAAGCTGCACTTGATACATTTTGTGCAACTACTTCAGATTTAGAATCAGATGATCTGAAAAAAAAGAAAAATATGAGAATAGTTAAAAGCAATGCTCCAAAAAGAATCAGAGCAAATTCATTCTTTTTTAAAAGAGATGTTTTAAGTTTTTTATCACTGTCAGGACTTTCGGAACTCTTTTTTTTATTGATATTGCTCTTTTTGTTAAAAATTTTTGATCCGATTTTAGATCCGGGCTTTTCTTTGGATTGCATTACAAAGCTCCTGTTTTATTTTCAGATATCATATTAACTGCCATGTGGCAGATCTGATTATTGGTCATTGATTTGCCTCACAACAAACTATGAAAAAAATTATGCTATGTAGTTATTCTTTCGTATTAATATCATTTTGAGCTTTATTTTCAAGCTGTAACTTAAAAAAATCATTATTGAACAGCAAGCTATCAATATGGTAGAGTCTATTCCATGAAATTTTATCTGAAATTTATTATTATAACTTTTTTTGGCTTCTTATTTTGCCTGGGCTGCTATCCGGCATTTGCCGAACCAAACATTTTCACCAATAAACTTGGAATGAGGTTTATTCTTATTCCTTCTGGAAATTTTTTAATGGGAAGCCCAAAATCTGAAAAAGGCCGTCAATGGAATGAAAAGCGCCATAAGGTTGTGATCTCAAAAAGTTTTTATATGGGAGAAACTGAAGTTACCCAGGACCAATGGAAAAAACTGGTGGGTTTTAATCCATCTTCATTTTCAAAATTGGGCAGGAACTATCCTGTTGATACAATTTCCTGGGATCAATGCATGGAATTTATAAGAGTTTTAAATAAATGGGAAAAAACAGGTAGATATCGGCTGCCGACTGAAGCTGAGTGGGAATATGCCTGCCGTGCAGGATCCACATCTGCTTTTTCCAATGGCCCCATCACAACTAATTCATGTAATGAACCTGAACCTGCTCTTATTCATATAGCATGGTATTGTTATAATTCAGGAGAGAAGAATCCGGCCCGCAGCTTTAAGCCCCATCCCGTTAAAACAGGAAAACCTAACAAATGGGGACTTTATGATATGCATGGCAATGTCCAGGAGTGGGTTCTTGACTCATGCAGATGGCGAAACTTCTGGCGAACTAAAGTGGGAGTTGTAACTGAGACTTATAAAAACAATATTATGGATCCTTTAAACAAAACTGGGGAACATAGAATTATTCGCGGTGGTGGGTGGTACCAGAAAAGCAAATATCAACGCTGCGCCTACAGAAGCTATTATAAACCAGGGGTACAAAGAAACAGCCTTGGGTTTCGTATAGTTGCCCAACAATAACCCTTTGATTTTTGAATTAAACAAAAATTTTTACTTTTATGAAAGCCGTGATTTTATTTTCTTAAAGTTAATAAGTCTCTGCTTTAATATCACTAAATTCAGCCATCTCTCAAAAAGCATGGAGATCTTTTTTTCTTTTGATATACTCTGTGTAAAATCAGAATCATGGATCTCTTCTTCCATCTTTTTTTCCATACGCTTTAACCCTGCTTTAACAACATCAGAAGTTTGCTCTTTATCCAGAAAAGAGTAAATTTCCAAAGCCTCTTTATAATAGCCCTGGTTTTCATAAACCTTTGCAAGTTCAACAGTTTTCATATCCTGATTCATTGTATTTTTCCCTTATTGGCAGAATTGTCTTTAAAGATGAGTTCATCCCCTTCAGCCATGTCATGTTCGTGTTTTGCAACATGTTTTATGTAACTCATATCAGTTTTTAAACTTGTAATTTCGTTTTCAACTTTTTGATTTTCAAAATCAACTCCATCGACCTGATCATGAATAGCTGTTTTATTTTGTTTTAAAGCCATATAATCTAAAACACCATTTTTTGAAAAAACAATAAGAGCCAAAAGAACTATGATAATAAATATGGAGAAATAAAACCCTGATTTTTCAAGAATTGTCATGACTACTTCTTATAATACCTTGTTTTAATATTTTAAGTTCCGGGCTTGAAATTAAAAAATTCACAATAAAATAAAAACTGATCCCAAAACCAATACAACCGATCACTCCTGCCCCATACCAGAATTTATTAATATCAGACACAGGTATAAAACCAGCTGCCAGCTGAACAATAAAAAACATTATAGCAGATAAAAAAAGCGATCTGCAAGCAGAAACAATAATTTCAAATTTTTCAATGTTAACAACTCCGGGAATATTCATTAACAAAATTATAAACCCTATGGCTGATGAGAGGGATACAGACAGAACAAGTCCTTTAAGCCCAAGGCTGTCAACAAATAAGAGGCAGAAGATCAGATTCAATCCAATGGTAAAAAGTCCTGAATAAAATGGTATTTTAATATTAGACAGAGAATAATAGAGAGTCACAAACAGTCTGCCACCCGTGAATGCCCACAGGCCAAAACTTAAGAAAAACAGACAATCTGATGTCTGATGAATTGCTGATTCTGTAAAAGCTCCGTGGCCGAATAACAGTGAAACAATTTGTTCATCCAAAGCCATTAATCCAGCCATTGCCGGTATGGTGACAAAGAAAACAGTCTTAACAGCATTGGAAAACAAACCTGCAATTTCATCCATTTGTCCCATGGCTGCTTTTTTTGAAAGTTGGGGCAGTAAAACCATGGCAGCAGACACTGCAAAAAGTGCCAAAGGAAATTGTACCAGCCGGTCTGCATAATAAAGGTAGGAGACACTGCCTGATTCAAGTTTTGAAGCAAAAAAAGAGGCAACCATAATATTTATCTGATAAGAAGCAGCACCAATCATGGAGGGAATCATTATTTTTAAAACTTTTATTACTCCAGGATGAAAAAAAGAGAAAAAAGATATTTTTAAAATTCCAAAACGAATCATAAACGGAACCTGCAATGCAAGCTGAAGAACACCACCGATCGTCACGCCAAGAGCTAAACCCATGACAGGAGTCTCAAAACAGGTTGTGATCATGATTGTAAACAAAATCACAACAAGGTTGAAAACAACTGGAACAACAGCAGGAATACCAAAGTTTCCTAATGAATTTAACACGCCCATACAAAGTGAACTCATTAAAATCAGCCATAGATATGGCAGCATAATTTTAAACAAAATAGTCGTCAACTGTAATTTGTATGAATACTCAATAAATCCTGGGGCAATAATTTTAATAATAACAGGGGCAAAAAAAATCCCGAAAAGCATCATTAAAGTTCCGGCAAGTGTAAGAAAACAAAAAAAAGAGAAAAAGAGAGAGGCTGCTTTTGATTTACCTTCATTTACCAGACTCTTTGAAAAAATGGGTATAAATGAGATATTCAAAATCCCTTCGGAGAATAATTTGCGAGCCAGATCAAAAGGCCGAAAGGCAATAAAAAATGCATCACTTTGGGAGGATACCCCGAAATAGATGGCAATCAGAGCATCTCTGGTAAGACCAAGCAGACGGCTAAAGAGAGTTAAAGTGCTTACCAGCGCAGTCTTTTTTAGAGCTTTTATCACAAGTTTTCCTTGACAAAAATCAACAAACAATATAGTTTGACATCTTTAAAATATGGTTAAATTTTTAAACTAAATACACTATATAAGGAGTTAGACCAAGTTGGCTACCCATAAATCTGCTAAAAAACGTGCAAAACAAAGCCAGGTCAGAAGGCTTAGAAACAAATCTGTAAAAACCACACTTAAAAATCTTGAAAAAAAGCTTAAAGATGCAAAAGAGACAAACAGTGATAATAAAAATGAAATTATGAGGCAGACTCAATCTGCTATTCACAAGGCAGCTCAAAAAGGCATTCTCCATAAAAAAACTGCTTCCAGAAAAATTTCAAGGCTGTTCAAATTCATGAACGCTTGATTTCCAAACTGTCGGGCTGCTTTTTAACCTGAACAATTTGATAAATTTATAATTTTCAAGACAGGGTTTGTGTGTAAAAACAGAAACCCTGTTTTTGTTCAGGTACTATTCGTACCTTAAAATTTATTCATCATGCTGATGATCGCTTTCTCAGCATTTCTTGTGGCAATTTTAACCACTGCATCTCTGTTGTTACTATTATCTATAAACTTAACTTTAGATACGTTAGAGTCTTCACGTGAAGTAAAATCCTTAACAGACCAGACAATTTGTCCGTCTTTATCTATTAACTGCATATCTACACTTCCTGTAATCCGTATACTTACTACAGATTCAGTCGTACTGCGTGAAAGCGTTTCAAATGTAATGGAATTTATCCTTCCTTTTAAAACTGCAACTGCCTTTGTTGTATCATCCACAATTTTTGTGTCTGTTTTTCCCAAGATCTCTTTGATCAAGGCATTGGTAAATACGATTCCTGCCCCTGTTGCAGCGCTTTTATTATCCATCATTCCCACGGCAACGTGTGTTACATCACTGTTAAGGTATCCTCCACCTTCAAATTTATAGCCACAGGATGTTAGTACAAACAATAAAACAAATAGAATTAATTTTAAATTTTTCATATTAAACCACAATATTTACAAGTGTCTGTTTTTTTCTTATAATAATAATCTTTTTTAATTTTTTATCTTTAATATATTTCTTTATTTTTTCATCAGCCAGTGCAGTTTCTTTGATCAAAGCTTCATCATCACCGGCACTTATCATAAATTTAGATCGAAGCTTTCCATTCACCTGAATAACAACAAGGATCTCATCTGTTTTAAGACTATCTTCCCTGTAATTCGGCCATGACTGTTCAAGAACCGATTCTTTGTTGCCCATTTTCTGGAAAAGCTCTTCACAAAAATGGGGAGTAATTGGCGACAACAGTAAAATGATATTCTCAAGACAAAACATGATCACTTTTTTTTGTTCATGGGTTGTTGAGCCCAAATCAACAGCATAGAGATCATTTACAAGTTCCATTACAGCAGAAATAGCTGTATTAAAATGAAAGCTTTGATCAATATCATCTGTAACCTTTTTAATGGTCTGATTTGCTTTAATATAAAGATCTTTTGCCTGGGATGATGATAAATTCTGCGCCGCACCTCTATATGATTCAAAACCATCAATTTTTTCAAGACACTCCATGGCCAGGCGCCAGACTCTGTTAACAAACCTGTTACTGCCTTCAACACCATCCTCATTCCACTCAAGATCTCTTTCAGGCGGAGCAGCAAAAAGGCAGAAAAGACGTGTAATATCTGCTCCATATTGTTCCAGCAGCTCATTGGGATCAACAACATTTTTTTTGGACTTGGACATCTTGATAACTCTGCCAAGTTCCACATAGCTGTTGCATTTTGTGCACTCAAGATCACCTTTTGCATTCTTTTGTGCTTCTTCAGGAAAAAGATATCCATGTTCAGGGCAGGTCATGGTCTCTTTACACACCATACCCTGGGTTAAAAGCCGTGTAAACGGTTCTTTGAAATCAATCATTCCAAAGGAATGTAACACACGCATAAAATACCTTGAGTATAATAAATGCAGAACTGCGTGTTCCACACCTCCGATATATTGATCCACTGGTGCCCAATATTTTACCTCATCAGGATCAAACATGCCTTGCTCAAATCTTGGTGAACAATATCTTAAATAATACCAGGATGATTCCACAAAGGTGTCCATGGTGTCAGTATCTCTTTTTGCATCTTCTCTGCCGCATACAGAGCATGTAGCTTTTGTAAAATAATCAAGTGTTGGTAGAGGCGAGCCTCCCTTTTCCGGAAGATTTACATCTTCAGGAAGCTTTATGGGAAGATCAGCTTCAGGCACTGGGACTATTCCACAATCTGGGCAATGAATTACAGGGATTGGAGTTCCCCAGTATCGCTGCCTTGATATTCCCCAGTCCCTTAATCGAAAAGAGATGGTTTTTTTGCCTCTACCCTTTTTTTCCAACCAGGCTGTCATTACGTCCATGGCTTCTGAGCTGCCAAGACCACTGAATTCACCAGAATTTACAATAACACCTTCGCCTGTGTAAGCCTCTTCCATGGTATCGCCGTCAAATTCCTCCCCTTCAGGCTGGACAACAGGAATTATCTCAAGATTGTATTTCCTTGCAAAATCAAAATCTCGCTGATCTCCGGAAGGAACAGACATGATTGCACCGGTTCCATATTCCATTAAAACAAAATTGGCTGTATATACCGGTATCTTTTTCCCAGTTGCAGGATTAATACAGAAGACACCTGTAAAAACACCCTCTTTATCATATTTTTCAAGACCTTCAGCAGATCTCTCCTGGCTTGATATTTTTTTAACAAAAATCTTGATCTGCTCTTCCTGGTCAGTTCCCATGGAAAGAGTTTCAACAAGAGGGTGTTCCGGAGCAAGACACATGAATGTTGCTCCAAAAACAGTATCCGGTCTTGTGGTAAAGACCACAATATCCTCATCCTTTCCATGAATTTTAAATTTTAATGCAGAGCCGACACTCCTGCCGATCCAGTTCTTTTGCATTATAGTTACTTTATCCGGCCATCCAGGGAGTTTATCACAATGGATAAGCAGATCTTCGGCAAAATCTGTAATTTTAAAAAACCATTGCCACAGTTTTTTCTGCTGTACTGTTTGAGAGCATCTCCAGCATTTATCCTGCTCAACCTGCTCATTGGCAAGCACGGTCTGACATTTTTCACACCAGTTAACATAGGATTCTTTTCGATAGGCCATTTTCTTTTCCAGCATTTTAAGAAAAAGCCACTGCTCCCATCTATAATATTCAGGGTGGCAGGTTGCAATTTCACGATCCCAGTCATAAGAAAAACCCATTTTTTTTAACTGTTCGCGCATGGCATTGATATTTTCATATGTCCAGGTAGCAGGATGGGTATTGTTATCAATGGCTGCATTTTCAGCAGGCATTCCAAAGGCATCCCAACCCATGGGATGAATAACATTAAAGCCTTTCATCCTTTTATATCTGACAACGACATCACCAATGGTGTAATTACGCACATGACCTATATGTATTTTACCTGAAGGGTATGGAAACATCTCCAAAAGATAATATTTCTCTTTTGATGTATCTTTTTTAACTTTAAAAACATTTTTTTCTTTCCAAAAGGCTTGCCATTTCGGCTCTACTGATTGTGGCTGATACCGCTTTTCCATGAAACACCTACTCTTTTTTTAATTACTGGGCGGTCAAAAGCCGCCAACCTAACAAGGATATTATTTAGTGCCCGGACAAATTACGTTTGACCTTTAACCTAAAGGCCAGAAACCAGGTTATCAAATTTTCGGCCGGGAACTATTTAAGCTTTTATAAATGCCATAATCCAAACCAAATAGCAAGAAAATCAGAAACCATTTAAATCCAACTAATAAAACACCCCAACACCAGCCTTTGCCGCATCTAAATGTTAGAATAAGTTTACCGTGTCTTAAAATTTTTCTTTCTTGTTTCATTTTATGATTTTTGGTAGTTTAAAAAATCATAAACTTCCAAAAAGGTGACCCATGCCAGACTATGAAAAATTTTCTAAAAACAGTTCAATTAATAGTCTGATTGAAAAAATACTTGATGAGCTGTGTCCATTTCTTGAAAAACAGGCAGAAGAAATATCTCAACTCACTTCTATTGGCAAAGCTCTTGGTTCAAGAAAAGATATAAGTGAACTCCTTGAAATGATTCTTACCATTGCCAGACGATTTACAAAGGCTGATGGTGGAACCCTTTACCTTGTTGATAATAAGAACCAAAACCTAAATTTTCATGTGATCCATAATGCAACCTTGAAACTTAAAAAAACAGGAAGAGCTATAAACCTTCCGGGCGTGTTATTATATAATAAAGATAACACTCCTAATCTTTCCAATGTATCATCATATGTGTTTCACACAGGACAAATTGTCAATATTGATGATGTTTATAAAACAAAAAAATTTCAATTCCAGGGTACAAGAAAATTTGATGCTGCTTTGCACTATAAAAGCCAGTCAATGATTGTTATTCCCATGAGAAACCATGAAAATGATATTATCGGCATCCTTCAATTGATAAATTCAATTGATCCATTTTCAGGAAAAACTGTTTCATTTACCTCAAATGATCAGGAAAAAGCCTCTGCATTGGCCAGTCATGCTTCTGTACTTTTAACCCAGCAGGATCTTATCCTTGAAATGAAGGAGCTTTTTGAAGCCTTTATAAAAGCCATTGCTGTATCAATCGATGAAAAGTCAAAACATACCAGTGGTCATATTCAACGTGTTACTGAGCTTAGCTTGATGATTGGTAAAGCCATAAATGAGGATACCACAATATATAAGAACACATCTCTTGACCCTGATCAGATGGATGAACTAAGAATTGCTGCACTCATGCATGATACCGGCAAAATAACCACGCCAGACCACATCATAAACAAGTCTTCAAGATTAGAACTGTTTCATGACAGGATCGAACTTATTAAAACAAGATGGAATCTATTTAAAACAAATCAAAAATTAGCTGCTGCACAAAAGAAGCTCGCTCTTCTGGATCAAACTCAAAGCAAAAAACAATTTGCAAGGATAGATGATCACTGCAGTGAAAAGATCCATGAGCTTGAAAAAGAATTTGATACTCTGTCACGCATTAATTCAACCAAAGGAAATCTTGATAAAGCCCTTATTGACCAGTTAAAAAAAATTTATAAAAAATTTAAAAAAAATTTTTAAAAATATATTATAAAAAATTTTAAAAAAACATTAAAAAAAATTTAAAAAAAGAAATTTTTAAAATTAAGCTTTGTGGAATTTTTTAATGTGTGATACCAAAAAGGTTGCGAATTTAAAAAAAATATAATTTTATATGTATTAAAATAAATTTTATCTAAAGACAATTATTTAAAAACAGATTTAAACAATCAAGAGGAGTAAAACATGGGACTTAAGGAAGAACTCGAAGAGAAAGCTGAGGAGTGTGATGCACCGGAAGAGTATATCGGGGTTGCAAAAGAGATTATAGATGGCCTTTCTGATAATGAATTTGCTGCTGAAGTTTTAGAAGAGGGTGCTGACTGGGCAGAAACATTTGAAGATTCCATTGCATATGCCAAAGCATACATGGAATTGATCAAAGATTCAGATGCTGCAATTGCACAATTGAACAACGGGAAAAATCTTTGTGGGACGGTTGATGATTTTTTAGCCCTTGCCGCCGGAGCAAATGAACTTGAGCTTGGTGATACTGCAAAAGAAATCCTGGGAGCTGCCACTGCAAAATGTACTAAAGTTTCAGACTTTCTTGACCTGAGCACCAGCATTTCCAAAAATCTTAAAGATGAAGAGCTTGCCAAGGAAATTGTGGATAAAGCATTTGATAAATGTTCAAAAGCTGCTGATTTTGTGGCATTTGCCAAGGCAGTTATCGACTCTTTTGATGATAAACAAAAAGCTCACGAAGTCTATGAAAAAGCTATGGAGAAAGCTTCAAAAGCTGATGACTTTGATGTCCTGGCACAAGGTGCTGCTAAAGATCTTGATGATAAGGAACTTGCCCGTAAAATTTATGAAAAAGCTGCTTCCTCCATTGAATCAGGAGAGGAACTGCTTAAATTTGCCCTGACGGTAAAAGAAAAATTAGATGACAAGGATTTTACTTTATCAATTTATAAAAAAGCAGAATCTGTTTATACCAAGTTTGCCGAATATCTTAAACTTGCCAAAGCAGGTTTTGAAAATACCGGGGATGCAGAATTTGCATCTGCTGTCTATCAAAAGGCTGCTGCAACAAATCCAGACTGTACTCAACTTGTGGATCTTGCCACAGCACTTGCCGATGATCTTAAAGACAGTGATGCTGCAATCAGTGTGCTTAAACAAGCTGAATCTGCAGTAAAAAGCAATGCAGATTTTATCAAAACTGCCAAGGCGATTCAGGAAATTGGTAAAGATGATAAAGAGTGGGTCAAAGCCATTACATTTCAATTGGAAAAGCGTGAAGAATTCAAAGATTTGTATGCAGCTTTTATTGTAAGGGAATCTGAATGCACGACAAGCTTTCCCATGCGAATACTTGCAGGTGATGTTGTAGAAAAAACCGGTGATACATACTATGGCGCAAAATTGTATAAACAGGCACAATCATTGACACTTAATTTTAATGATTTTACCAAACTTGCGAAAAATATTCATTCAGATCTTAAAGATGAAGGTTGGGTCAAATCTATTTATACTGATCTTCTTGGGAAATGTTCCAGTCTCAGCTATTATGATGAGCTGACCTCTGCCATTGCAGACACTCTGGAAGATGCGAAATGGATACGGGAAATCTATCTTGATGTTGAAAAAAATAGTCAAACAAAATCCGATTTTGTAAAACTTGCAACCATTGCTGTTAAAAAATTAGATGACAAAGAGATGGCATCTGAACTTTTGGCCAAGGCGCGGGAAAAATGCACAGATCTGTATGATTATTGTTCTGTGGCCGGGGCAGCTTTAACCTGGATAGATGATAGAGAGATGGCAAATGAGCTTTATGAAGCAGCAAAAGGAGTTTGTCAGACTCAAAAGGATTATTGGTACCTGCTTAATCAGGTAAAACAGTATGATTCTGGTTCTATACTTTTATCCACTATTCTTGATTCAGCTTTAGAAAAGTTGACTTCATTTAATGACCTGTTGTTCCTTGCTGAAACCGCTGTCTCGCTGCTTGATGATTCAAGTAAAGCTGCTGAAATTTATGGGATGGCAGAAGAGAAAGCCCTGTCTAATGGGGCATTGTCCATACTCGGTACAAGTCTTAAAAATCGAATGGATGATTCTCAATGGTCCTCCAAGGTCTTGCGCAAGATAGCCTGATCTTAACAAATGTGGACGGGGTCTCCTGATTTTTTTCAGGATACCCCATCTGAATTTTTGTTGTTGATTCAGGTTTTTAATATACCTTGGGATAACGATCTGTGATTGTAGAAAAACCCATACAAAGAGAAATACTTTCAAAAGCAAAGAACTTTAAAGTGTTCTGGAAAGAGAAGGGACCCTTTAAATATGCCTTAACCAGTATGGATTTCCCCCCTGTTTTACTGGAACAAGAAGAGTGGATTTTTTCAAATGATATAACAATACTTTTAAAAGAATTAATGCAGTTTGATAAAAGAAAAATGAAAATTGTTAAAGCCGCATTTAACCCTGAAAATAAAAATATCTTAAGGCCTGGAAAAATTATTCCATGGAAAATAAATAATTTCCCAGAGGAGTGGGATGGCTTTGACTGTGACGTTTTTACGCCTCAGGGGCATTTGACATTGATTTTGATGGGTAAAATCACTGCTTCTGAGGAGAGCATAGATGCCTCTAAGATTGAATCAGCTTTTTTCCAATGCCTTAAAAGCAGGATTGAACAAATTGGATATCTGCTTTTAAAACCAGAGAGAGGGTCAAAACAGGCAGGTATTCAAAATTATCTTTCAGAGTGGGAAAAAGATGATAAGGATGCTGGATTGTAATAAAAATTAAATTTCACCTTTCACGATGAGTCCTGCCAGCATCTTTTTGTAGTTGATATTGGCTTTTTTAAATCGCTTTGTTCCATATTTCATATTGGCTTCAAGAACATAAAATTTTTGTTTATATTCAATTATATCAATACCTACATCATCCCATCCACACCTTGATGCTGTATTGAGTGCAAGATCAAGAGCCTTTTGGGGCAGGGGGGTAAAGTCTATTGTTCCGCCCTGGGAAATATTGGTTTTAAAATTGTCTGGGGCTGCAATGCGAAAATAGGCAAGCCTGATTTTTTTGCCGATGATGATAATTCGCATATCCCTCTGCATTGGGAAATATTCCTGGATATAGGCAGGGCCTTTATTGTCTAAATAACACGAGAGATCCTCACTGTTTTGAATAAGATGGATGTCCTTGCCTCTGGCTGAACCTCTCGGCTTTTTTGCTATAAACGGGAAATTGAAAAAGCTGAGGATATTGAGTTTTTGTTTTTTACCATAAAAAACTTTTGTTTCTGGATGGGGAATTTTAAGTATATTGAAAATTGCTGTCTGTTTTATTTTATCTAAAGCAAATTTATAGGTATGAAAACCTGGGAAGGTCTTTTTTCCCATGGCATTAAACAGATCTGCATAAAAAGCTGTGGGGTAGTAGATTTTTTTTGCATTTAAAATCAGCCTTTTTTCATGTTCAGAATAATCCTGGAAATTGGGTTTGAATCCAAGGGTCAAGATTGCAGGATATTGTTTTAATCTTGCACCCAGGGCAACAGGTCTGTTATCCAATTTTATAACTCTGTTTGAACCCGTATTTAATATAGATTGGTTTTGGCGGGAATTCATTTATGCCGTTTATTCCTTCCGGCTTTATTAATTGTATCCATCGGGATTGTTTTCCTGCCATTTCCATGTGTCCCTGCACATATCATCCAGTGTTTTGTACGCCTGCCAGTCCAACTCCTTTTTTGCTTTGGCAGGATCGGCAAAGCAGGCAGAAATATCTCCTGGTCTTCTGTCAACAATTTTATAAGATACAGTTCTATCACTGGCTTTTTCAAAACTTTTAATCATTTCAAGGACTGAATATCCCTGGCCTGTTCCAAGATTATAAATCACCACGCCTGGATTTGTAAAAAGCTTTGGCAGGGTTTTAATGTGGCCAATGGCAAGATCTTTTACATGTATATAATCTCTCACACCTGTGCCGTCATGGGTGTCATAATCACTACCGAATACATTAACTTGAGATAAAAGGCCGACAGCAACCTTTGAAATATATGGAACAAGATTATTGGGAATACCGGCAGGGTCTTCTCCAATTATACCGCTTTCATGGGCTCCCACAGGGTTGAAATATCTTAAAAGGGCTACGTTCCATCTATTATCAGAAACATAAAGATCCTGGAGTATCTCTTCTATCATTAGTTTTGTCCTGCCATAGGGATTGGTTGTAGAGAGAGGAAAATCCTCCTTTATAGGAAGGGAAGCAGGATCTCCATACACAGTAGCAGAAGAAGAAAATACAATATTTTTGACATTAAAGTCATCCATAACTTCAAGAAGGTTGAGTGTACCTGTAATATTATTATGAAAATATTTTAAAGGTATGGAAACAGACTCTCCAACAGCTTTTAAACCGGCAAAATGAATAACAGCATCTATTTTACAGCTTGAAAAAATATCATTTATCTCTTTTTTATTCAAAAGATCTGTTTTGTAAAATTCAAGAGACTTTCCTGTAATTTTTTCCACCCTGGTTAAAGCCTCCTGGCAACTGTTTGACAGATTATCCAGGACAACCACATCATAGTCTGCATTAAAAAGTTCAACACAGGTGTGGCTTCCAATATATCCTGCTCCGCCGGTAACAAGTATTCTCATAAATAATCCTTTTAATTTCCAGGGTTTGATTTGCTGTAAGTTTTAAAAACAGATCAATGCATACAATACATTCTTTACAATCCTTTGTACAGTTTGTTAAAAATTTTATGTGTTGAATACAGGGCAAAATAGAATTGAATTTTAATTTAAGGTTTCATTTTTGTAAAAAATCGTGTATTTTTTATATGTTCACCATGTTGACATATTTAATGTGTGTGATTAGATTAGAGCTTGACTTAAAAATAACAAAATAAGGAGAGTTTAAAATGATTGAAGTAACAGACTCTGCAAAAGAGCAGATTGACGGATATTTTCAAGGGAAAGAACCTACCCCTGTTAGAATATTTCTAAATTCAGGGGGCTGAGGTGGTCCATCACTTGCCATGGCTCTGGATGAGCCAAAAGACACAGATGATACCTTTGAAGTTAAAGACTTGACATTTGTTGTCGATAAAACTTTTATGGAAAATGCTAAAACTGTTAAAATTGATTTTACCGGAATGGGTTTCAATCTTGAATCCAATATTGATCTTGGAGAGTCAGGTTGCTCAAGTTGCGGTACAGGAACCTGCTGATACTAACAGCTTTAAGTTCTTTTAAATTGAAAGGTGCTCAAGATTAAATGAGCACCTTTTTTTTATAGGGTTCAATGAAAAATGCCAGGAGCATAATGAAAAGATGGGCTGATTTTTATATTCTGTTTTTGAGTGGTGTTTTTTTTCTTTTTTTTGCTGTAGCCTGTCAAGAGACAAATATTAAAACAACAGCAGTTTCTGAACGTTTAAACGATATTATACCCATGGGACCCATTGCTGTTAATTTAAATAAACACAGATTAAATGATAAAGATCGTTATCTGTGTTTGGATATGACCCTGATACTCCAGGAAATGATGTTGGAACACGAGGTACCGGCAATTCATCCCAAAGCCCGGGAAGCTGCTATGATTTTTTTCAGCTCTCTTGTGTTTGATGATGTTAAAGTTTTTACAAGTATTAAACAACAGAATAAAAAACTTGTTGCTGTTTTAAATCCTTATATGGAAGGCTCTATTAAGGAGATAAAAATTGAACATGCGATTGTGACAACTGATATTGATAAGGTGGAGGAATTTATGATCGAGCACACCTTAGTTGAAGCACCTCCTGGTGAAAAGGGTGAAGAGAAGTAGGATTCTAAAGACAAATCTGAAGAAAAATCAGGATAGAAACCATTAAGAGTTCAAAATTCACAATTCAACATTGTTCAACAAATTCAATTCTCAAAGTCAATCTTTAGACCTTGTTACAATTAAAACTCCGCTTTTAATTGAAATTGAGACCACAGACTCCTTAAAAACATTGCTGATACCAAGAGAGTCTCCCATCTGCATACTTGCATTTTCCAATGGATATTCAAGCCCTGTAAGGGTAACTCCTGTGACGTTTTGTGTAACAGGGATAATGGATAAAAGTTCTTTGGGTCTGCCTTTAAGTTC
>CAXMTQ010000017.1:3673-17906 GCA_964196205.1 uncultured Desulfobacula sp. | reverse complement strand
GAAAATTTAACGGCCAGATCATATTTGGCATTGGCACAGTTTTCAGGATCAAGGGTTAATACACTGTATTGATTGAGCAGTATCTTGTCACCTTCAACTAATATTTTCAATGGTGCATTGCCCTTCTGCACAGATTGATATTTAATATATGTTCCCCTGTCTGTCATTGTATAACCATCTCTTTCCTGGCAGACATTTATGGTTGCAAGCATTCCCTGGCCTGTCTGGACATACCATTTTTCTTTATCAGGCAGCTGGATTCCTGCATTTTTCCACAACAATTTCTCTTTTTTATTGGTACCTGAATCATCGCCTCGGCTGGTAAAAATTGCTTGCTTTGCTTTAATAGTCTTTAAGGCCTCTGATATACTTTTACCTTTGATATCGGCAGGATCATTCTCAGGACCTATGATCACAAAATCGTTGTACATGATTTCTCTTCTATCTTTTCCATATCCATTGGCAATATATTTTTTTTCTGCGGTTGGGGCATGGACAGGGAGAACATCAACATCACATTTCTGCCCAAGTTTCAGGGCTTTCCCTGTGCCTGTTGCAGTCCATTTCAGATGAATACCGGTCTCTTTTTCAAAATGAGGTATGAGATAATCTAAAAGACCAGTATTGTCCGTACTGGTGGTGGTTGCCATCATCAAATTTTGATTTTCAGCATGGACATTGATGAGAGTCATGCTCAGGACAAAAATAACAGATAAAACAGTAAATAAAATTTTCTTCATTGTAAATCTCCAATTAAATAATATTCAAACCCTATTTGGTAAAAAATTAAGGTTGAAATATGTCAATATTGGAGAGTTGTCAAATAAATATTTAAAAAAATCGATAAAAAAGAAGAATACTTACCAAGAATAACAAATACTAACAAAATTATTCATCTTTCAGGAACAGTGTGTGATACTCCTCCTTTACCAGGTGCTTTTTTAATTTTTTATTGATAAAGAGGTAAATTTCTTCAAGTTCCTCATGTGACAATCTTGGTATAAAAGTGGTTAAGAATGAGTCTTCAGAAAATTTTTGAAGATAAAACATAATGGTCTCTTCATCTGTTTTCCTGTCCATACCAAAAGCTCCAACACCTTTATACTCTTGAATAAAATTGTGGCTGTCTTTTTTCATTGAAATTACCCTTTCGGATCAAATCCTTTTTCAGTAATAAAATGGATGGGGCATGACTGCCTGAATTTGCAATAAATTTTCGGATCTTTGCAGTGGAGACACTCCCTGCAAAGATAGATATCGTATTTTGAACATTTGTAAGATGTTTCTCTTAAAGGGTGTTTTATACATTTTCCCATATCAGTATGTTCCTTGTTGATTTTTATCAATTTTTTCAAGTTATAACTTTATTTAAAATTTACAAGAGGTAAAATTTTATTGACATGTTACCATACATGATTGCATGATAATCATATCTTTACATCTATTGCAGGAGAAATGAAATGGATCTCAAGGACAAATATCCTGACAAACTGCTGTCAGCAAAACAGAGTGTAAAAAAAATTAAAAATGGTTCAAGGGTTTTTATCGGTACAGGGTGTGGAGAACCTCAAGAATTAATAAAAGCCATGGTTGAAGATTTGTCTATTCAGGATATTGTAATTTACCAGATGCTTTCCTCAACCCTTTCTAAATATGTTAATGATGAAGATTTCCTTTCAAGATTTTCCATAAAACTCTTTTTTATATCTGTTTCCATGCGTCAGTTCGCCTTTGAAGGCAAAATTGATTATATTCCTGTTTACCTCTCCCAGATCCCTGAAATTTTTGAAACAAATGAAATTGGTCTTGATGTGGCTCTCATACAGGTGAGCCCGCCTGATGATCACGGATACTGCAGCCTTGGGATTTCTGTTGATATTACGCTTTCGGGAATGAAAAATGCAGACATTGTCATTGCCCAGGTTAATCCTGAAATGCCGAGAACCTGGGGGGACGGTATCATTAATATTGATGAAATTGATTATTTTGTCGAGCATCAAGAACCAATAGTGGAGGCTCTTCCTCTCAAAAAAAACCCGGAAATTGTTGAAAGAATCAGCCATTATGTCAATATGCTTGTGGATGATGGTGCCACACTTCAGATTGGGTTCGGACACCTGCCAGATGCTGTTGTCTCTAATCTTAGCGGCAAAAAAAATCTTGGCATCCACACTCATGTTATCACAGAAGGGCTTTTACCTCTTTT
Source organism: uncultured Desulfobacula sp. (assembly GCA_964196205.1). GTDB lineage: Bacteria > Desulfobacterota > Desulfobacteria > Desulfobacterales > Desulfobacteraceae > Desulfobacula. Next base: position 15,700 of record CAXMTQ010000017.1, on the reverse strand, counting down.
TAAAAATAGAACCATAACCAACAAAAAAAAATCATATCTCCAGGATAGAGTTGTTGCATCCCTGTGCATGGGCTCTAAAAAATTATATGATTATGTTAACAATAACCCAATTTTTTATTTTAAATCTTCAGAATTTGTAAATGATCCCAATGTGATTGCAAAAAATGATAATTTTATTTCCATCAGCTCGGCTCTTGAAGTGGATCTGACAGGTCAGGTCTGTACAGATTCAAAAGGTTATCTTTTTTACAGCGGTATTGGTGACCAGGTTGATTTTATCAGGGGTTCTGCCATGTCCAAAGGTGGATTTTCCATTATTATTCTTCCTTCCACTGCCCAGAATGGTGAAATTTCAAGAATTGTTACCCATTTAAGTGAAGGAGCAGGTGTTGCAACCACAAGAGGTGATATTGATATTATTGTCACTGAATATGGTATAGCTGAAATGCGAAGAAAAAGTATTTATCAGAGAGTTATGGAACTTGCCAGGATTGCCCATCCAAAATTCAGGAAAGATTTAATAGAGGAGGCTAAAAAAAGGCATTATATATTTCCGGATCAACTTCCACCGACAACCCAGGATCTTTTGTTTTTAGACCAATATCTTTATTCGTTTAAGCTGCCCAATGGAAAAACAGTTAATTTCAGGCCTCTTTTACCCTCTGATGAGTTTGAATCCAGACATTTTTACTACTCTCTGCAGGAGGATTCCATTTACTACAGATTTTTTAATAAACGAAAAGTGTTTTCAAGGGATATGCTTCAAAAACAGTGGGCTCAAGTGGATTATAGAAGAAATATGACTATAATCGGACTTATGCAGCGTGGTAAACGAAAACAGATTGTAGCAATCGGTTCCTATGCAAAAGTAGATGAAAATTGTGCTGAAGTTGCATTTCTTGTTAAGGAGAGGCTCCATGGAATGGGAATCGGGTCATATCTTCTTACAATCCTTGAAACCATTGCAAAGGAAAATAATTATAAACAATTTCTTGCAACTGTTCTGGCGGAAAATCGAAAAATGATCAAAGTTTTTCAGAAAAAGTATCCGGATGCAAAATTTTTAAGGGCAGGCAGTGGTGAGATAGAGGTAGAAATGCCCTTTAAGTAGTATTTGAATGACAACTCACCCATCTCCTTCGTTGCTTCAAAATTTTACCAAATTATAATATTGGCCTCATGTACGACAGTACACTCCGGTTTTAAAATGTGTGCATGCGCACCTTTTCAAGCTCTTGCGCCTTGTATATGGGCAAGTTCTCATTCAAATACGGGTGGTTGTTCAGACTATTTTCTGTTCTTGTTTTTTGAGCTCAGTTCTGGGAAATCCCAGTAGAAATACTCTTGAAGCCCTTCATCAATGTCTTTTTCCTGCCTGGCAGTCTCAATATGTCTTAATTCCACCCGCCTGATTTTACCGCTGATTGTTTTTGGAACTTCTGGAACAAATTCAAGAATTCTTGGTATTTTAAATTTTGGCAGAATAGTGATAGTATGTTTAAAAAGCTCCAAAGCCAGCTGCTTTGATGCTTTAAAAGCGGGGTTTAAAATAACATAAGCTTTGACAAGTTGATACCTGTTCGGGTCAGGAGCACCGATCACTGCAACTTCTATCACTGCATGATGCTCCAGAAGAGCACTTTCAACTTCAAATGGACCAATCCTGTAATCAGAAGATTTAATGACATCATCAGCCCTTCCTACAAACCACCAATATCCATCTTTATCAATGGATGCCCGATCCCCGGTATAATAATAATTATCCACAAAAACAGAACCCATTTTTTCAGGGCTTCCAATATATTCTGAAAACAATCCAAGCGGGCGCCATTTATCAAGTTTGATGACAATATGTCCTGGCTGGTCAGGTTTGGTAATCTCATTGCCTTCATTATCAGCCAGAGCCATATCATACATAAAAGATGGAAATCCAAATGAACCATAGCGCATTCTCTTTTTTATCCAGGGGGGATTTCCAATCATGGCAGTTGATTCAGTCTGGCCGTAATAATCTCTGATCTGGGTTGTGGTGTGTTGTTCCCATTTTTTAATTACATCTGAATTCAGTGGCTCTCCAGCACTTATGGATTGCTTGAGAGAGGGAAAACTAAAAGAGTCAAGATTCATATTCACAAACATTCTCCAGGCAGTAGGAGGTGCACAAAAACTTGTTATTTTATGACTTGACACTGCATCAAGATATTGCTCGCCATCCAGGACTGAAAATTTAAATCCGGTTGTTGCAGCGCCAACATTAAATGGAGCAAAAAAGCTTGACCATGCCCATTTTGACCATCCCGGCGCACTGAGATTATTATGGATATCATCCGGTTTTAAGCCAGCCATTACAGTTGTTGACAAGTGTCCCACAGGATATGATATGGCAGTATGGGACACTCTTTTAGGAAGTCCTGTTGTACCTGATGTAAAAAAACAAAAAAGAGTATCATCAGATCTTGTTTTAGTTTTCTCAGCTTCCAAGGGTTCATTTTCAATCATATCAAAGGATACCCAGCCTGGCTTTTTTCCTAAAACAAGTTTGAGTTTTGGTTCAGTCTCTATCTCTTTTAAAACTTTATCAATCAAATCAGCAGACTCTTCATCAGCCATGATAACCTTGGGTGCGTAGGTTTCAAACCTGAATTCCAGCTCTCTTTGTGTCATTGTTGTTGCCGTTGGGATATTGATTATTCCTCTTTTTATGCAGGCAAGAGTTGCAAACCAGTTTTCAGGCAGGATAGGGCTCATCATATAAAAATTATCCCCTTGATCAATCCCTGATTTTATAAGAAGGTTAATCAACTGGTTGGACTTATCCAAGAGTGTTTTATAGGAAAAAGTTCTGGTTTCCAGCGTATCAAGATCTGTCCATATCAAAGCTTTTTTATCAGGATTCTCCTTGACGTGAAGATCTTCAAATATGTCAGCAGTCCAGTTAAAATATCGGGGCAATTCCATGAAATTTAACCTGTTAAACAGGTTTCTGGCACACTCTTCCTTCTCTAAAGCATCTTCCATCATATTGATTCTGATAATTTCTTTGAAAATTTCTTTCATACCCTTAAAACACTCCTTGCTTTCATTCTGAATCTTAATTATAAACTCAACAGGCTGTTACACAACACCAATTTGTGAGCATATGCTCCTCTTTGAGCCCCAATTTTTACGTTGGAAAAATAAATTTGATCCTCGAAATACTTCATGTATGTCTGTGGTCAAATTTATTTTCCGTCTTGAACTTGAATAAAATTTGCATTATGTAACAACCTGTCGAATCAAGATAGTGATTGTATAGTTTATCACATTAACATTTGTCAAAGTCTTTTTATTATTGATGGATCAAAATAATTTTATTATTGTGCTTGCTCCTCTTCAGGGGTTTACCGATGTGACCTATCGAAATGTCTTTCCAGACCATTTTTCTGGTGTGGATGAGGCAGTAGCTCCTTTTATTTCAACAATGGGCCAAAAACGGTTAAAACCGTCAAGAGTCAAGGATGTTATTCCTGGAAGTAATAAAAAGCTTTTTACTACTCCTCAAATTCTTGGAAATATTCCCGAAGATTTTATATTTCTTGCTGATCATTTTTATGAAATGGGTATAAATAAAATAAACTGGAATCTTGGCTGCCCCCATTCAAAAATTGCAAAAAAGGTGAAAGGGTCAGGGCTTTTAATGTACCCTGAAAAAATAGATGCTTTTCTTGAAACTGTATTACATAAAATTTCAAACAGGCTTTCAGTGAAATTAAGGCTGGGCAGAAGATCAAAAGATGAAATTTTTGATCTTCTGCCTCTTTTGGATAAATATCCCCTTGATGAAATTATTATCCATCCCAGAACCGGGATACAGATGTATGAAGGTATATCTGATCACGATGCCTTTGCAAGAGTCCTTTTAAATACCCGCCATAAGGTTGTTTATAATGGTGATATAAAGGATTTAAACTCTTTTAACATAGTCCATGAAAAATTTCCTGATACCAAAAAATTCATGATCGGGCGGGGTATTTTATCCAATCCATTTCTTGCAGAAACAATAAAAGATATCATATCGAATAAAGATCCTGTTCAACGCCTGAAAGATTTTCATGATGACCTTTTTGAAAACTATAAAAAAATATTTTCAGGTCCCGGTCATTTAATAGGCCGCATGAAAGGATTATGGAACTATCTGGGACCTGGATGTTTTAAAGAGTATAAAAAGCCTTTGAAAAATATATTAAAATCCAATTCCATTGTGAAATATCAGGATATGGTGGAACAGATTTTCCACCATGATTTATCAATATAACCCATATACTACTCTTTGCCCCTGGCATAAGTGATAAACAATCCCAAAACTGAAAGAACAACACCCATGGCCATTGTTTTCTTGAAACTTATCATAAAAAAAGGCTCCATTACAGAAAGATAATTTTCAAGGTTTGCCCCCTTTGCAAGAGTTGAAAAAGATGTTGAAAAAATTAATCCTGCCAGAGCCACTCCAATTACCATACCAAAGTTTCTTGCCGTGGCCACAGCTCCAGAGGCTGTACCACGCCTTTGTAAAGGAACACAACTCATAATTGCTGTATTATTTGGAGATATATAAAGAGCTGTTCCAAGACCTGCAAGCGCTATACGCCATAAAATTGACATAACTCCCATGGATGGATGAATAGTCATCAAAGAGACCAGAGATATCATTAAGGTGCTCATTCCAGTCATACATAAAGCCCTTGAACCAAATTTATCATACAATATCCCGGCAGCTGGACTGAAAAACAGAAGAAATAGAAAAGGAACGATCATTATTCCTCCTGTTTTAGATGCAGAAAAACCACATGGATATGTCAGGTAAAAAGGCATCATAAAGATGATAACAAAAAGAGCTGCAAATAAAACAGCTGAAGAGATCACTGGAAACAAAAACAGTTTTATTTTTAAAAGATTCATATCAAACAGAGGAAATTCTGTCTTTTTTTCATTAAGTACAAAACCAATACCTGCCAGAACACATACTCCGGCAAAGAAAAGGGATGAAATTGAAATAAGCCCCCATCTGGACAGTTGTGTCATAAAAATAATCAGGCTTGATAAACTTATAATCAAAAGAAAACTTCCTGCCTTATCCATGGGCTCATCACTGCCTTTTACAGCATAATCACCTTTTAAAACAGACAGGGCACCAAAGGCTGCTGCAAGACCAATTGGAATATTGATATAAAAAATATATCGCCAGGAGAGATATTCCAGGAGAACACCACCTATTGCAGGGCCTGTTGTCAATCCTGCGGCAACTACTGCTCCTATCATTCCAAGTGCTTTCCCCCTCTCTTTTGCAGGAAAGACATCTACAATCAAAGCAGGGGAACATGCCATAAGCATTGAGGCTCCACACCCCTGTAAAGCCCTTGCAATAATTAAAGTTTGATGACCTGGAGCAACACCGCATAATAAAGAGCCTGCTGTAAATATGGCAAAGCCTATAACATATACAGATTTTCTGCCTTTAATGTCTGAAAGCCTTCCAAAACTTAATAAAAGGCAGGAAACCACAATCAGATAAATTAATACCACCCACTGAATAGTTTGCAGATCTGTTTTTAAATCCTGCATAATATATGGAAGTGCAATATTAACAATACTCGAATCCAGGGTTGACATGAAAATCGATGTAGCAACAAGGGAAAAAACCATCCATTTTTTTTTAAAAACAGGATTCATAAATTATTTCACTCTTTTTATTTAAATAAAAGTGATACAAAATTATCACTTGATATTTGTCTCTATAAGGAATTTCACATAACCCGTTACAGGCTGATCACCTTATGTCCGCTGGATGGACATTGCTACAATCTCTAAGATTGCTTTCGCTGACCGCCATGAACTCACTCGTTCCTCGCTCAAACAACATGGCAGCCTAACCGCTACAGTAATCAAGAGCTTGTACGCAAAGATCCATATGCTCCCATAAGGCAATCAGCCTTCCACTGGAAATTATAACAAATATTCAGAATTATTATCCTTTTTTATTCTTTGTTTTGTGGCAGACCAAGGTGAAAATAAAGATCTGCCAGTTTCTGCCCTTCAGGGTATGGCAGTTATGGAAAGATTATGTTATATAAAAAAAATTAACAAGAAAAAACAGAGTAGATGGGGATGACAATGGCCACTATTAATGATGTTGTATTGATTCATCTTGAAGATGCTCCTGTGTCCTTTGCAAGGGTGGAAAGTATACTTCCCGATGCTAAAAAGGACTGGTATCATGTAAAATTCCTGATGCTCCAGATTCCTTTACAGGTGGTCACATGGATTTTAAAAGATGATTATATCAATGGTGATGATTTTCATATGAATGGTAAAAAAATGAAAATAACAAAGGTTGAAAGCCCTGTGGAAGAACTGCCTCTATCCAAAAGTACAAATCTGTATGATAAAAAATCGCCGGATAATATGGGCTCACAGGAAAAACAGCAAGGCAACATCATTGATTTTCCCGGTTTAAAAAAGAACCATGAACCTGATGATGCTGGATAGACCTGCTGTTGATTTTGATGCAGATTAAAAATTTAACAATTCATGGAAAAACTTTCTTAGCTCCCCTGGCAGGAATATCCAATCTTCCTTTTAGACTCCTTGTAAAAAGGTGTGGATGTTCTGTGGTCTGTTCTGAAATGATAAGTGCCAAAGGAATTTTTTATAACTCAAAAAACACTTTAAAACTGCTGACTTCCCAAAAAGAGGAACAGCCCCTGTCGGTTCAAATATTTGGCGGTGATCCCGAATCAATGGCAAAAGGAGCAAAATTTATACACAATCTTAAAATTGCCAGCATTATAGACATTAATTTTGGGTGCAGTGTGAAAAAAGTTGTTAAACAGGGAGCCGGAGTTGCATTGATGAAAGAGCCTGAAGTGAGCAAAGCAATTTTGTCAGCTGTTAGAGAGGCAACTGACCTGCCTTTGACAGTTAAATTACGCTCAGGATGGGATCATTCAGGTGAACAGGCTTTTCAAATTGCTCAAATTGCTCAAAATTGCGGAGTGGACGCTGTTATAATGCATCCAAGGACTGCAGGCCAGGGGTTTAAAGGCAAGGCAGACTGGGATTTAATTTCAAAACTTAAAAAGCAAATGGCAATCCCTGTTATTGGCAATGGGGACATTAACAGCGTTGAAGATGCAGGCAGGATGTTGGAATCCACAGATTGTGATGGTGTCATGGTTGGCCGGGCTGCCATGATCAACCCGTTTCTTCTCTCCCAGATTGATGATTTTTTGGAAACCGGGTCTTATGAGAGTCCTTCAAATTATGAAATTTTCAGGGCAATGGAATCTTTGACTAAAATGTATGTGGATTATTTTGAAGAGGAATCTGCTTGTAAAATGCTTCGCAGCAGACTCTCATGGTTTGTAAAGGCAATGCCCGGGTGTTCTGCTTTTAGAACAAAGATCTCTTCCAGTAACTCAAAAAATCAGATAATTGAACTCATAAAAGAGTTTGAAACCAGTATAAATTGAGTATTTAGTGTCTCACCGAAAATCTGATAACCTGGTTTCTGACCTTTAGGTTAAAGATCACACGTAATTTATTCTTTTTCATAGAGTGCAGTGGCAATGGAGCTGATACCGCCTCTTGGTGTGAATTCACCTGTGATTTCCATTTTCAAGGGTTGTAAAATTTCTACAAGATCATCAAGGATTTTATTGACGACATGTTCATAAAACATGCCTACATTTCTAAACTGCAGCAGATAATATTTTAGTGATTTCAGTTCTACAATGGTTGCATCAGGCCTGTACTTTATTGTGATACAGCCGTTATCCGGCAGGCCTGTCATGGGGCATACCGAGGTGTATTCAGGCTGTTTTATGATTATATCAATGCTGCGTTTGGATTTATAAGCATATGGAATAGGCTCTATAAGATCAGTTTTTACAATATCTGGATTCTCAATTTTATAATTTGTTTTATAATTTTTATTTTCAATCATTTTTTTAAACCTTATGTTTTTTTTATACGTTTCTTAAATTTTATTGCACAAATTACCATAAAGGCAATCATGTTTCAAATAATTAAACCTCAAAAATCATTTAAATCCGACAAATGAAACATCCCGACATTAGTTTTTGTTGAATTTAAATAGTAAACTCAATTTACATTGGCGTCAAAAAATATATAGTTTGGTGTCAATTATAAGGCTTTTAAGAGGTGACCGGGCAATAAATGTTCTAATATTAAGCAAAAAATGTACTATAATTATGTAAAAAAAGTTGTAAAAAGAAAGCTTTGTAACCGACATTCTACAGGATATTTTATAAAACTCCTTAAAACAGGGGCTTCTATGATGTTGAATATCATGGTATGCTTATTGCAATATTATTCTTTATTGTTCTTTAATGAAAATAAAAAGTAAAACTTGACAAAAACCTGAAAATAGAAGAAGATAAGCAAAGATTGCTTCAAAAGCTTTCTTTTAAAATCAATGGTCAAAAAAAAAAATTTTCGTCAAATCTGGCAGTTCCATGTTTGGCGATATTAAATACTTCAGGAAGGATATTAATTAAATGAATGATTTTTTACAAAACCTGCGTAATGGTCAGGCTGAAAAACAACGTCCCCAGAAAACACGTAAAAGTTATGATAGTTCTCATCAATACGCCAATCCGCGATTTCATTCCTATGGAGGTTATCAAAACAGCAGAAATCAGCATATGAAAAAGCCACCGGGTCAGCCCCAGAACGGTAACCAGGTTTCCGCAGATGACAATCTGGTTACATCCATGTTGGCTGAAGCCATTGAAACCTTGAGCAGCCATATTGAAACCCTGGGTAAAAATCAGGATGTGATGATAAAAGCTCAAAAAAAAACAGCCAATATGTTAGAACGCCAGGTTAATGCTGTTGAAAGAATTTTAAAACATCTTAATATTGCTCCTTTGCCGGAAGCCGCACCTGAAAAAGAGAAAACTGTCAAAGAAACTTTTGAAAATCATTATGTAACAGCTCCAAAATTAAAACCTGAGACTTCAGTTCCCGGTAAAACATCCAGCAACCCTCCTGTTAAAAATATTAAGCCTGTAAAACCTGTAAAATCTGTAAAACCTGTAAAATCTGTGAAACCTGTGATTCGAAGAAGAAAAAAAATAGTTGAAAAAAAGAGTGTTAAAACTGCTTCAGCCAATGGTAAACTTCTTGGGCGCGAAGCTGTCATGAATATTATTTACACCATGAGAGACGAGGGCGTTACATTCGGTCACATTGCGGCCCATTTAGTCGAGTTAAAGCAGCCTACATTTTCCGGTCGAGGGGAGTGGCATGCGCAAACCATTCACAGGCTCTGTCGTAAAAAATAAATTTGAAATTTAAAAAATAACAGATGGGCAGGAACATATTGCCTGGTTGCCTATTTTTTAAGAAAAGTCATATACTCTTCCCACTCAAAGGGTAGAAGCTGCCTCTTTTTTGTATTGCACTCTTTGCAGCATGGAACAAGATTAAATTTTTGGGATTTTCCACCCCGTGAAAGGGGAATAACATGGTCCATTGTAAGTTCACTGGGTATAAAATTGTTTTCACAATAGTGGCAAATGCCTGAAGAGCGTTTTCGCTTCCACCATTGACTTGAGCGAAGTTTTCTTGCTTTATCCCGCTCTTTTTTTATGGATGCATCATCTGTGAATATTAAGTTAACATCCATGGGTTTAATAACCAAATTCGTTCAACATTTTTGCATTGCCAATCCAGTTCTTTGTAACTTTAACAAAAAGTTTAAGCAAAACCTTTTGCCCTGTCATCTGTTCAATATCTTTTCTTGCTCTTGAACCTATTTTTGACAGCATGGAACCTTTTTTCCCTATTATAATGCCCTTTTGAGAATTTCGGACAACATGAATACTGGCATGTATTACAATGAGTTTTTTCTCCACTACAAATGAGTCAACAGTCACTGCACTTGAATAGGGAATTTCCATCCCAGTCAATCGAAAAACTTTTTCCCGTATTATCTCTTTAACCATAAATTTTTCAGATACATCAGTAAATGTCTCTTCAGGGAATAGTCTATGACCTGTTGTGGGCAGTAAAATCTCAACTTCTTTAAGAAGATTTTTTATTTGAACATCTTTTTTGGCTGAAATTGGGATAATTGCCTTGAAGTCATGCAATTTTTGGAACTCTTCAACAAGAGTGTAAATTTGAGCCTTTTTTGTCAGATCGATCTTGTTCAATGCAAGAACAACCTGTTTTTTTGTTTTATTTAATTGGGATATTATTAACTTTTCAGCTGAAAAATTTCTATTTACAGAATCAACCATAAAAAGGATGATATCCACATCTTCGAGAGCCATCATTGCCTGGTCAACAATCCTTTTGTTTAAAAGATTTGTACTTCTATGGATTCCGGGTGTATCAATAAAAATGATCTGGGATGACTCTCTGTTGACAATACCAAGGATTCTATCCCTGGTTGTCTGAGGCTTTTTTGATGTAATGGAAATTTTCTGTCCAAGAACCTGGTTAAGCAGGGTTGATTTCCCTGCATTGGGAGCACCTATTATCCCTACAAACCCTGACTTAATATCTCCCTCTTGTTTTTTATCCACCATATTTATAATAATTTTTCATCCTCAATTATTTACTGTTCATGTTTTGTTGTGTAGCAAAAAACTGATTAAAAATCAGATCCACCAGTTTCTGCCCTTTAGGGTACACGGCGGTTAATTATTTATGCCACTCTATTAAATTCTCAATTTCATCTAAGATTGTATCACGGCCTTTTTTTGTTTTGGTTGAAAAAAGGATAATCTGGTTTTCTTCTCTTTGCAGTTGTGAACATATGGATAAAAATCGTTTTTTCTGTTTGGTTTTAGATAGTTTGTCAGATTTTGTTAAGATCACAAGATACGGCATTTCGTGGGCTTCAAGCCACTCCAGCAAATCAAACTCCTCTTTTTTGGGATCCCTTCTGATATCAATCAATAAAATCAGGCCATAAAGATTTTTGCGAAAGGAGAGATATTGTTCCACCATTGGCTGCCATTGAGCCCTGATTTTTTTTGAAACTTTGGCATATCCATATCCTGGAAGATCCACAAAAGATAAGATTTCATTGATTAAAAAAAAATTGATAAGCTGGGTACAGCCAGGTTGTGAGCTTGTTTTCACCATATTTTTTCTTTGAATTAAAGTATTGATCAAAGATGATTTACCCACATTGGAACGCCCGGCAAATGCTATTTCAGGCAAATCATGTTCAGGATAATGGAATGGTTTTACAGCACTCTTGATAAATTCAATATTTTTAATAATCATTATAAATTTTTTAAATATCCTTCCATGCGGTCAAGTCCGATTTCAAGATTTTCCATTGAATTTGCATAAGAAAACCTTAAATATCCTTCTCCGTGTTCTCCAAAATCAATTCCAGGCGTTACTCCCACATGGGCTTTTTCCAGGATATCATGGGCAAGGCTGAGTGAATCATTTGAAATATGTTTTGCATTGGCAAAGATATAAAATGCACCTGTGGGTTTAATGGTAATTCCAAGTCCCATCTCTTTTAATCGCTCAATTACATAGATGCGGCGTTTATTATAGGTTGCTTTCATCTCTTGAGTCTCTTTATGAGCATATTTCAAGGCAGCAATACCTGCGAGCTGAATCACTGAATTGGCACAGATAAAGAAATTTTGTTCAAGCACCTGCAAAGCCCGTACAAATTCAGGTGGTGCTATTAAATAGCCAAGGCGCAATCCGGTCATGGCAAAAAGTTTTGAAAATCCGTTTAATACAAAGGCTTTGTCTGTAAATTCAAATATTGAATGCTCCTGGCCTTCATATACCAGCCCATGGTAAATTTCATCTGAAATCACATAAAGGTTGTTCTCTTTTGCAACATTCACAATCTGCTGCATTCTTTCTTGTGAAATAACATTGCCTGTTGGATTGGAGGGAGAATTAATAAAAATTGCCTTTGTTTTTGAGGTTATTTTATCTTGTATTGCCTGGGGAGTATATATAAAACCCTCTTCTTCAAAG
>CAXMTQ010000017.1:0-3663 GCA_964196205.1 uncultured Desulfobacula sp. | reverse complement strand
AAAGACTGGGACAGTTACAGGAACACCCTGTACATAATTTATAAAATTCGCATAACACGCATAGTGGGGATCAGAAATGATAACTTCATCACCTGGATTTAAAAGTGCAGAAAACAGAAGAAGCATACCAGGGGAAGTACCGGATGTAATCAGAACCTGGCCTGGATCAATGATAGTGTTATATGTTGTTTTATGATACTGGCTTATGGCTTCTCGAAGCCTTATATCACCGAGGCTGTGGGTATAGTGTGTAGCATTTGCTGACAACGCGTCAACAGTGGCTTGATTAACACATTCCGGCACATTAAAGTCAGGCTCCCCGATTTCCATGTGGATAACATCAATACCTGATTTTTCCATTTTATGGATCTTTTCCATTATCTCCATAACAATGAAAGGTGTTATCTTTTCACATCTGGCAGCAGGTTTCATTTAAAGCACCTTATTTAATGAATATTCAATAATTCCTTCAGCACCAGCTTTGAGAAGCTGCGGAATCAGATCACGAACCTGCCTTATATCAATAATAGTTTCCACGGAAAACCAGTCAGATTGATATAAAGATGCCACTGTGGGTGCGTTAAGGCTTGGAAGAAGAGATACAATTTGTTCAATTTTGTTTTCAGGGACATTCATCTTAATTCCCACAAGCTTTTTTGCCACAAGAGCTCCCTGCAGCAGCATTGCAATCTGTTCTATTTTTTTTCTCTTTTTAGGGTTTGCCCAGGCCTGTCTGTTTGCAATCAATTGAGTGTTTGTCTTCATTATTTCATGGATTACTTTTAAATTATGAGCCCTGAGGGTACTTTCAGTTTCAGTAATTTCCACAATAGCATCAGCGAGACCTGAGACAATCTTGGCTTCTGTGGCGCCCCAGGAAAACTTTACATTTACATCAATTTTTCGTTCTTTAAAAAACCGTTTGGTAAATTTTACAAGTTCTGTGGAGATGGTTTTTCCCTGAAGATCCTCAATTTTTTTTATAGGAGAGTCCTTTGCAACGGCAATCACCCATCTTGCATGGCTTGCACTCACTTTAGAATAGATGAGATCACATACAACATGTATATCTGATTCATGTTCAGCAACCCAGTCAAGGCCGGTCAACCCTACATCAATGATACCGCTTTCCACATTGATGGACATCTCCTGCGCCCTGCACAAGGCACATTCAATTGTATCATCATTGATGTCAGGAAAATAACTTCGACCTTCCACATTTATTTTCCAGCCAGATCTTTTAAAAAGATTGATTGTTGCATTTTGAAGGCTCCCTTTTGGGATTCCAAGTTTCAATATTTTTTTCACTGTTTATATACCTTTTTGGGATCAAAGACTTTTGATTCCACTATTTTTAAATCATTCTCTTGAACTTTTGAAAAAAAACAGCTCTTATAGCCTTTATGGCATGCGGCCCCACCAACCTGATCCACCTTTAAAAGTATGGTATCATTGTCACAATCCACCCGGATTTCCTTAACATTCTGCACATGGCCCGAGATTTCTCCTTTTATCCATAAAGCTTGTCTTGAGCGGCTGAAATATGTAGCCTTTTTTGTCTTTCTGGTTTTTTCAAAAGCCTGGCTGTTCATAAACCCGAGCATCAGTACTTCTCCTGTTTTATAATCCTGGGCAATGGCAGGGATCAATCCATTGGTTTTTTCAAAATCAAGTTTTATCATAATGCGGTCTGACTCCTTTAACCTCATAACTTTAAACGCATTTAAATAACCGATATTGTTAAAAAAGTCAAATTTAAAAAAGCTGCTTTACAAAAAAATTATTCCATGATCTCAACAGAAACCAAACTAATTTTGATGCTGTCTTGATATGCAGCAGGAACAAATTGTGGACCTATCAAAAACGTAATCTGTTCTTTTGGATGAAAGATATGTTGAATTTTATGTGACATCTTATGTCTTTTCCCACGACTATCATTGAAGTGTATTTCAAGAAAAATATTATAAACAGGTAAAACAGATTTGTTGATCACCATGAACCGTGTTGTTCTGCCGTCACTATCTTTACGACGAATTTGTATGTATTTTTTTGGATTATCGGGCAAATCAAGTGTAACATAGGATGTTAACGCTTTTTCCCCGACATTAGTTTTAGAAGATGAGGCAGTTAGAAAAAGTCTTTTAGCTTCTTGTCTGTCTCCCTGATTTAATGCAATCTGACCAAGTGCATTATATGATATAGCGGTTGGTAATAGATAACTGCCGGCATATAAATCTTTCTTTGCTTTTGTTTGATTGCCAATCTGCTTATAGGCCAGCCCCCGTTTTTCAAAAAAATAAAAATACTTATCATTGAGCTCAATAGCTTTGTCGTATGCTTTTATAGCTGAATGAAACTTCTTTTTTTTAAAGTGTATATCACCTGTCAGACCATGGAAAAGAGCTTCATCAGGTTCTATTTTTAAGGCTTTATCAACAAGGGTTATGGCATTATCAATATCGTTTTTTTGAAAGGATAATCTGGCCTTATCATATTTGTCATATGCAGGAGCTGTTTTTATCAAATAGCTTATATTTTTTTTATAAATTTTATCGTCGGTTTTACCTGTAACGCCAAGTTCAATAGCGGTCTGTTGATTAGCCTGTAATCTTTCATAAGATGGAGGATGGCTGGCAAAAAATCCTGACAGCCAGTTTGGTTCTTTATCTTCAGCTAACTGTAAAAAAGTTCTCTGTAGATCCACCGCTCCCTGGGGATCATAACCGGCTCTCGCCATATAATTCATTCCATAAAGGTCTGCTTCAAGCTCAGCTGACCTGCTATATTTTTGTGTAATTAAACCAGAAACAAGTTGAGCACCACCAACTGCCAACAAATTATAATCTTCCTCCTGGGTTACAATGGCAGTTGCAATAACGGCTGCTTGTAAAAACAGCCCTCTTTCCATATTTTTTGCCCCATGACGGGCAGCTGCATGAACAATCTCATGGGATAAGACAGCAGCAAGCTCTGATTCACTATGCAGTTCTGTAAGCAGCCCACGGTTGATTGCAATCTTACCCCCTGGCAAAGCCCATGCATTAGGTGTAGAATTATTGAGTATCTTAAACTCATAAGGAAGATCACGATCACTGACAGCTGCCAATTTTTTTCCAACTCTGTCAATATACTTTGACAGGTTTTTATCTAAAATGTATTCTCCGCCTTGTAATTGTTGGCCGGGTTTGTACTGTTCATTGCCAACTGATATCTCTTTTTTTTCATTAACAAGTCTCAGTTCATGCATTCCTGTGACAGGATTTGTTGCACAACCAATAAAAAATAACATAAAAAGGAACATGGAAAATATTTTTAAGCGCATGACATTCACCTTTTTAAAAGTGCTGTTTTTTAATCACTCTATTAATAACGAAACCTGCAACAGTAGCAGCAATTCCAAAACCAGCCATAGTTTTTTTACTAAGTTTATTTTTTCACTTTTTAACACATGGATTATTTCTGACGCAAGCGCTTTGAATTATTTTACCTATATATCAGGTAAACCTATTGAATCAAAACTGCCTGATTTATACCTTTATTCTGTTAAAATGGCAAATTCCGTTATCAATCCCGTAAATAGTCTTTCACCGCAAACCTGCTAATTTGCGGTTTTCGGTCGGCACTAAGTATTGCCATAAGGCAAATAATCTGTTAATAAGCTTT
>CAXMTQ010000016.1:0-17998 GCA_964196205.1 uncultured Desulfobacula sp. | reverse complement strand
TAAAAATAAAAATAGATGCCTTTTTAAAAAAATCTTGATCTGCCTGGTTTTTGATTCGAAATTTTACCGGTTTAAAATTGGCAATTGAAAAATATTGTCCCTTTTTATATTCAGAAGGAATACCATTTTTTAAAGTTGTGGGCGGCACAACAAGCCACTGATCTTCCGCAGATGAATTGTCCGGTCTTAATACAGTAAATATTCTTCCTGACACATCTCCGGGTTTTTCAGAAATCTTTCTGATATCAAATCGGACGAGAAGATCTTTGTCTGTCCTACTCTTATTTACAATAAAATTTTCTATGGTAACCGTTTTATTTACAATTTTAGCTGGTTTGGCTAAAAGAGCCGACTCAGAAGATTTAACTATTTTATCTGATTCAGGCTCTACTTTATTTTCTTTTTTTTCTTTCTTGGCAGACGTTTTTTTATTTTCGATATATTCAGGTTCAGGAGGGGCAGCAGCAGTGGTAGATTTTAAATTCTGTTTCTTAGCAACAGGAGGCTTGGGGGCAATATCAAGTTTTTGTCCGGAAATGACAAGTTTTGCCATCAAAACTTCCTTCTCCTGGGTCAGTTTATTTACTTTTTTCTGGGCAACGGCTAACTTTGTTTGAATGGAACCGCTATCCTTAGATAACCCTGCATAAAGATAACAGGATACTACAGCCGCTATAAAACAGATAACACCAATGAAAGAGAAAAATTTCACAAGGGTTTTTAAATAGTCTCCAGATTTCATCTCACCAAAATTATCAACAATAATAACTCTTGTCCTACGATCTTGTATGTACGGCTTTGGTTTGGACCGAGCTATTTCTCTTTCCAGCTCTCTTGATATATCTTCCATAATCCACCTTTATTAACAAGTTTTAGTTTTTTTGTTTCCTGGATAGTAAATCAACTGGATTCATACTCCTGAAAAAAAATTTTCCCCATAAAACAAAGCATATTGGCTCATATCTTTTACTGACCAAGCTGCCGTCCATTAATGAACAGTTTCTAAAATTCAATGTTTTTTGTCCGGCCTGAAAAATATTTTTGCCGCAGCAATCAAAGGAACTTCTTCCCCTTGAAATTTTCTTGAAATTTTTTGAAAAACATCACCTGTAATTTTATAGTCACCTTTTTGATATTCTAAAAAGAGTTTTCTTTTTCCAAGCAGTATTTTTCTATTTTCCAATGCCAGATAATAGTCAAACAGAACCACAAACAGTTGATCATGATAATAAATCCCTACCCTGCTCTTTTTTACTTCCAAGCCAAAGTCAGGTTTACCTGCAATTTTTTTATCTCTCAACTCAAGCCAATCTGTCCACCAGGAAATCTTGGGCAGATATTGTGAAGCATAAAATGACAAATAATCATGATAACTGCCTGTTTCAAGGGCTTGAATCCATTGTGATATCATATTGTTGATATCATTTTTCTGTGTTATCAGTCTGTCTTTATCAACCATCTTAATTATATTAACCATAATCACTGGAGTTGAATCAAGATTAATATGGTTTGAAAGTTTTTGAATATTAAAATTTTCCAATGCTACACACCCGTTTGAATCAAAGGGTTTAAGCTTTTTGTTAGTACCGTGTATCCATATGGCTGATCCGTTTTTTCCTGACTTTCTATCCATAAAATTGGGGTAATCTGTAGGAAATGCCTTTTGTCCATAAATTGCAGAGAGATATTTATCTTCATATTCATCTTTTAAAAAATAGATACCTTCAGGTGTTTTTTTATCACCAGCTTTTTGTTTTATCCCGTCGATTTCACCTGTTGAACAAGGAGCCTTGAAGTCAATCAATAAATTTTCGAACTTGGAAGTATAAAGAAACAGGGTTTGAGTTTTCTTTTCAACTATAATTGCATTTTCACTCTCTGGCAGTTCAATAATGGCACCAGGGGTAGTATGGTTTACCGCAAAAACCATGGAATTGAATGGGAAAAACAGTTGTATAACTAAAAACAATAAACTAAAATTAAATTTATTTAAAACTGACAATTGAACCTCATTTTTTGTGTGATATTTTTTAGATTATGGTTTAATATTTAGATGCTGGTATGCTTTTGACGATGCTTTCCGGCCACTGCTTGTGCGAAGTACAAGCCCGATTTTCAATAAAAACGGCTCCACAACATCCACAAGAGTATCGTTTTCCTCTTGCAAAGTTGCGCTTATCGCTTCAATTCCCACAGGCCCTCCCCCATAATAATTTATTATTGTCTTTAAATAATTTTTATCAAGGGATGTCAATCCCAGGTTATCAATTCCTTCAAGCTCAAGAGCGGCTTTAACATTTTCTTTAGTTACTTTTCCATCAGATCGTACCTGTGAGTAATCTCTGACACGTTTTAAAAGCCTGTTTGCAATCCTTGGAGTACCTCTTGAACGTTTTGCAAGTTCTATGGCACCATCATCTGATACGATTGTATGTAAAATAGCTGCTGAGCGTTTAATAATAACAATCAACTGGTCAATGGAATAAAAGTCAAGAGTACGGAAAATTCCAAATCGATCCCTTAAGGGAGAAGATAAAAGGCCGACTCTTGTGGTTGCACCAATGAGAACAAACTGCTTCAACTGATATCTATGACTTCTTGCATGGATACCTTTATCAAAGACAAAATCCACTGCAAAATCTTCCATGGCAGGATATAAAAATTCTTCAACAATTTTGGGTATCCGGTGAATTTCATCTATAAAAAGGATATCACCCTGTCCGAGATTGGTTAATATCCCGATAAGATCGCCTCCTTTTTCCAAAGTAGGCCCTGAAGTGACGGTTAAATCTTTGCCCATTTCATTGGCAATTATATGGGAGACAGTGGTTTTACCGAGCCCTGGAGGGCCGTGAAACAATATATGCTCCAAAGATTCATTGCGCATTTTAGCGGCCTGTATGGCAATTTTCAATGTTTCAACAGTTGAAGTCTGCCCGATATATTCACTAAAACTTGAAGGTCTTAAAGATACAATATCACTGGATTGCTCCTCAGATGTCAAATTGGGGGTAACAATACCTTTTTTCTCAGAAGAGTAGGAGAGAATGTCATCAGCCATGGTTTATTTTCTCTCCTGAAAAATTTCATCAAAAAGTTCTTCCGGTGTTAAGATCTTTGTGTTTTTTTCAAATGCCTCTTTAATTAATCTTTTTGCAGATGCTGGAGAGTGTCCTAACTGTTCAACAAGGACATCTTCAACCTGCTGGCTGATATTGTGCATTTGGACAGAGATTGTGCCCTGATCTTCTGCCATTTCATGATCTGTCACAGCAATAAATTTTTCTACTTTTCCATTAAGGGTAGCTATAATTTTTTGTGCAGTTCTTTTGCCAATTCCACTAAGGGCAGTTAAAAATGAAACATCTTTTTTTTCTATTGCATTTGCCATCTTACCAACAGGTTGGCTAAGGGCTTTAATAGCTTTCATTGGGCCAATGGCATCTACAGTAATAAATGTCTGGAAAAATTTTTTATCCTCAAGGGTTTTAAAACCAATGAGTACAGGTTTTGGTTGTCTTTCGGTCTGGTGATAATAAATATACAGAGAGACAACATTAGCATTATTATCGTCTAAATCCTTAGATCTTAGTTCTGCAACCACTTGAGGGTTCAATAATATTTCATAGCCAATACTATCTGCAAGCAACAAAATGCTGTCAGAATCAAAATGAAGAATAGTTCCCTCAAGATATCCAATCATGATTTTTTGTACCTGTAGTACCCGGTTAAAGCAAGTCCCAGCGCATCTGAAGCATGGAAAGGCCTTATGGGGGTTTTGTGTTTTAATAAATTTCGAACAGAACGTTCCACCTGGTATTTATCTGCACTCCCGTTTCCAGAAATAATTTTTTTAACCTCTCTTACTGGAATTTCTTCCACACTCAGTCCTGCTTTATATGTTGCCACAAGAATCACTCCTGAAACTTTTCCCAACATGATACCTGATCCAGGATATTTTTCAAGTGAGTAAATATCTTCTATCACAACATGATCAGGCTTTTGTTCACAAAGAAATTTTAAAACTTTGGAATATATAGTATTAAGTCTGAAATTTATAGGATCTTTTGACTTGGTTGCAATACTTCCAAATGAATAGCCAAGAATTTTTTGTGTGTTTCCTTCAACCACACCGATACCAGTACCGGCAAGTCCCGGGTCAATGCCTACCACTTTTATCATAAAAATTAAAAAATCACTTTAAAGTTTTTAATTTCTTTTGAGCATATTGAGCTTCATTTGAGTCAGGATGTTTTTTTAACAGCTCCTTAAGAATTAATCTCGCATTTGCTTTTTCACCCAGTTCGGCAAAGGCATATCCCTGTTTTAGTCTTGCCGCAGCCATTTTATTGCTGTCTGGGTATTTCTCTAATACTTTCTGGTACTCCAAAATAGCTTTTTCAAACCATTTTTCAGAATAATAGGAGTCAGCAATCCAGAATCTGGCATTGTCTGCATTATCGGAATCCGGATATCTGTTTATGAAATTTTCAAACTGGATACGAGCATTTTCCTTTTCACCATCATCAAATAATTTCTTTGCAAATTCATATAATTTCTGCTCAGTCTGTTTCCCGGAATTTTCCTGGATCTCCTGGTTTTCACTGGGATCTTTTGTAATTGTCGGTTCAAAACCCATGTATTTTTCAAGCCGGATCACCTTTTCATAATTTTTTGAAATAGCATGATCAAGTTGTTCAAGTTGTTTATCCAAACCCTCCATATCTTTCTGACTATATTTTTCAAATTTAAAATTTATTTCTTGTATCAGACCCTCAAGACGTTGAAAATTTTCTTTAAATGTTTGAATATTATATTGTAATTCAGCATACTCTTCCTGGCTGAAGTTGTGGCTGTTGCCAATCCTTTTTTCCAGATTTTCAAGCCCCTGCTGAAGCTTTAACACAATTTCATCTGATCTTTGTTTTTGATTGGAAAGCTGCCTGTTATTTTCCATTTCCATAGCTGTCACCCTATTTTCAAGGGCAGTAAAGTTCTGGGATTCTACACAGCCACTAATAAGAGGCAGAACAATCACAATACAAAAAAGATGTTTTATTCTCATAACCTGACTCCAAAAATCAAGGGGTAATAACGCTTCTCTTATAAAACTGCTCAGACGTCAAGCTTATTATCAATCATTAAAATTTAACGCCTGAACCTGATCATTTTTTATCCCAATTGATCAATCAATTGCAAAGTGGGCACGCCTGTTTTTTCCAAAAGCTTCTTCTGTTTGACGTGAATCCAAGGGCTGCTCTTCGCCATAGCTTATGGTATCTAAACGGGCGGCAGAAACACCAAGATTGATCAGATAAGCTTTTACTTCACTGGCACGGCGTTCACCAAGTGCAAGGTTGTATTCGGTTGTTCCACGATTATCACAATGGCCTTCAATAATAACAGATGCTGAATAATTTGCTTTTAACCAGGCAGATTTTTCTTTTAACAGCATTTTTGCCATGGAGCTTAGTTTGGAGCTGTCATATTTAAAATGAATATCCTGATTTTCAAAATCTCTCTTTGCTGCCTGCATTTTAGCTTCTTTCAGTGCTTTTTCCT
Source organism: uncultured Desulfobacula sp. (assembly GCA_964196205.1). Lineage (GTDB taxonomy): Bacteria > Desulfobacterota > Desulfobacteria > Desulfobacterales > Desulfobacteraceae > Desulfobacula. The sequence continues at coordinate 12,436 of CAXMTQ010000016.1, read as the reverse complement.
TGACCATCTGATCTTCAAGATTTTGCTGGGCGATACGTTCTTCTTCTGCTTTGGCTTTGGCCTTGGCTTTAGCCTCTGCTTGAATTTTTTCCTGATCTTCTATGGTGGTTGCATCGGACACAACTGTTTTTTTAGCACATGATACAGTCAAAAAAAGTCCTGCCACAAGAACTGCCATTGCAAGATTAATCCACACTCGCTTGTTCATTTTAACTACCTCCTGTTTATTAAAACCAATTAGTGCCCGACCGAAAACCTCTCATTTGCCCAATTACGATATTGGGAAAAAATTATCAAATTTTCACTCAGCCACTCAATACTCATACTTAATTTTTTATATCTTTTGACATTGACCAGTCTGGCTGGCTCTGTCTTCCATTTAATTTTAAAAGCTGTCTCTGGTCTGACCCTGATACATTCATTACAAATATCCTTGGAACACCACCATTTCGATTTGATGTAAAAACAAGCATGCTTCCATCGGGTGACCATGAAGGATCTTCATTGTCTCCAGCATCCATGGTCAATTGCACTGGCATTTTTAAGTCAATATCCATGACAAAAATATTAATACTGTTTTTTTCTATGCCAACATAAGCAATTCTTTTACCATCTGGTGACCATGCAGCAGATGTATTATTCAGACCTTTAAAAGTCAATCTTTGCACTCTTTTAGATTCAATATCCTTTATATAAATTTGAGGAGTTCCTGTCCTTTTTACCATCTGGTGAAAACCCTGGAGAGACATCAATTCCCCAACTCTTTGTTACTCTTTTAATAATTTCTCCCTTCAGGGTCAACAGATAAATTTCCTGATCCCCGGAAAAACTGAGTGCTGCTGCAAGTTTCAGCTGGCCCGGCATCCAGGCAGGTGAAATATTCATCCCCTTATTATTGGTAGTAAATCCTCTTTTTTCTCTGATATTTTTTATAAATATTTGAGGGTTGCCCTTTGCATAGGAGACATAGGCCAGCCATTTCCTGTCAAATGACAATGATGGGGAGAGACAAATACTTTTATGGGTAGTAATCTGTTCAGTATTATTACCGTCAAAATCACAGATAAAAACTTCCTTTTTCCCTTTAACCGTTGAAATAAAAGCTATCTGACTATCAAATATCCCCCATTTTCCTGTAAGTTTATAAGATATTTCACTGCAAAACAGATGTATCATTTTCCTTATTTGAGATCTGGGGCCTGTATATACCTTACCCACCAGCAGCTCTGTTTTAAATGTATCAAAAAGCCTTAATTTAAGTTTAACTCTCCCCTGGGTTTCAATAATCTCCCCGGTAATCAACAATTCTGCACCTATTCCTGTCCAGTCAGAAAAATTAATCTGCCCCAGTTGAATACCTGATTCTGCCGGATTTGAAAGGAATGCAGCAGAATTCATGGTTTTAAGATAACCTGTAAAATCAAGTGCCTTTGTTAAAATATCTTTTGCTGTTCTGCCGTCTTTCACCTCTGAGCTATGACCGTTAAAAGCTTTAAACCGGGTAACAGCAACAGGTGTTTTCTTTAAAAACGGGTTGCTGATATTGATATAATCATAGTCTTTGGCATGTGCTGGAATCAAAAAAATCACAAGAAAACAAAAACTTAGAAAACAATATATTGCTGACAAAATTATTTTATTAAACATATCATGGCTACAATACAATTTATTCATAACAAAAGAAACCATTTTCTATTTCAATCCTTTAGGTGTGAAAATAACAACAACATCATAGGAACGCATCCCGGCTGGTAATTGCGGCAGTGGGTCTGCCTTTTTTATGGCTTTTTTTGCAGATTCATCAAGATAGCGATTACCTGATCTGGTTTCATAAATAATATCCCGGATTATCCCGCTTTTTAATATTTTGATTAAAATTCTCACTTCAAGGTTTTGATCCATCCTGGCAAGGGCATCATTAAACACCCAGTTCTGCTCAATTTCTGCGCCAAGAATCATCTTATATAAATCAATGGGTTTATATCCTTTTTTATCATAACCTTTGCCGGAGTTTTGTTTTTTGTCCTGATCTTTTACTTTTTGCTTAAGACGGCTTAAAGCTTGTACAAGCCTATCCTGATTCTGCTCTTCAATTTGTTCTTCTAATTGCTCTCTTGCCTCTTTTAAAACTTCATCAGGATCAACATCTTTTTTGGGTTTGATTTTTTCAACCACTTTTTTCTCTTTTTTCTTTTCTGTTTTATTCTTTTTTAAGGCTATTAATTCTTTTAAATTTTTGGGTTTTGTTTTTAAACTGATATCAGGTTTTATGGTGGGAATTTTCCGGCTCTTTTTTTTAATGGCAGGTTTTTCAATGGCAGGTTTTTTGGTTGAAATCTCATCTTTTTGAGGCTTGGCTTCAGTTTCAGACGATTCTTCAATGAGGGGTTCTGGTGCAAAAGAGACCAGATCTATCTGAATAACCGATGGCAGAGGTTTAGATAGTTTGAACTCCTGCAAAAATATCAACCCGAAAAAAAACAGCCCGTGTACTAATATTGAAATTATAAAAAAAAGAGTTCCGATTTTTCTACTTTGATCCACAGGATTAAGAAAAGATTCTGTTTGGCTTTGAATAATTTGATTTTTAGAACTCATACCCTGAAACCTTTGAATAATGTTCTATTGATCAAGATTCATCTTCAGTATCAGGAAGCGTAATCATCCCCAGGCTGTCAACACCTGCTTTTTTAATCTTTGAAATCACATTGACAACAATTCCATAGGGAACTTTTTTATCTGCTCTGAGATAAACATTTTTTTTATCAAAGTTTTCCAGAATTGCACTTAATTTCTTAGTTAAAAATTCAACACTGACAACCTGTTCATTTATATATACTTTAGAGTCTTCATCAACAGATATAATCAAGCGATCTTCACCGCCTTTCAAAGCTTTTGAAGTCGCCTTGGGCAGATCAACATCAACACCCTGCACCATCATCGGCGCTGTCACCATGAAAATAATCAATAAAACAAGCATTACATCCACAAAAGGAGTAACATTAATATCAGACATGAGTTGATCATTGTTAGAACCTAACTGCATTATACCTCCATTTGCTTTTGAATATCTCGTTCCATTATATTTAAAAGATCTGAAGAAAAGCTCTGTAGCTCAGAATCAAAGACCCTTATTCTGTCTGTAAAATAGTTGTAGGCAATAACAGAAGGAATAGCTACAGCAAGTCCTGCAGCTGTTGCAATTAATGCTTCTGAAATACCGGGAGCTACAACGGCAAGGCTTGCAGAGCCGCTCAATCCAATTCCATGGAAGGTATTCATAATTCCCCAGACAGTTCCGAAAAGTCCAATAAAAGGTGCAGTATTACCTGCAGTTGCAAGAAAAGGGACCAATTGAGAAAGCCGTCTTATTTCAACAATAATGGAACGATTGATTGATCGTTTTACACTCCCCATGGATTGGAAATAAGATTTTTCAGTGCGCCTCAGCACTGGTTTTTTCTTATCACGACCGTCAGATCTTGCCATCTCCATATATGCGGAGATGAAAACCCTTGCAATGGGGCTTGATCTTAATGCCTTGGCTTTTGAAAATGCATCTCCAAGGTTTTTACATTGCCAGAAAATATCTATAAATTCAGCAGATTCTTTAAATGCCTTACGAATATACCTGAACTTAATAAACATAATTGCCCAGGATATTATGGAAAACAACAAAAGCAGCAGCATAACAGACTTAACAAGCGGACCTGCACCGCTCAACATATAAATCAATCCAATACTCTCCGTGGTCATATAACCTCTCTTACAAATTTATTTTCCAAATATTTTAAGCAAAACAGTAAATAAAATTCAATCAAATTAAGTATATGAACCGCTATCCCATGTCAAGTTTTTATTGACTCAATAAGAATGAATATTGACCATCTGAAGACCATCTATTTTAACAAAATCAAATCATTTGCTTGGTCAGGCATACGGAGCTCGTCAAAAAATTCAGGCATACGGTCTCTTCATAAATTTTGTTGACTTTCCATGAAATTTTTATAAACTTTGATTTCAGGTACCCTGTGGTCGATCTAAAAAGACCCCATAAAAAATAGAAAAGCATGAAAGGAATAGAAAATTGACACAAACAGATAAAAAACCGGTATCCTTGTTCAGGATATCACAATTCATAGGGCAAGAGACTCTGGGGGGCATCCTTTTGATTCTTGCCACATTAATTGCTGTTATCTGGGCAAACTCCTCTTTCCATGATTTATACCACTACTTTACCCATGAGATTCGATTAGGTACAACCTTTGGTGATTTCCATTTTTCCCTCCACGACTGGGTTAATGACTGGCTCATGGCACTCTTCTTTTTTACCATAGGACTTGAGATCAAACGGGAAGTCATGGGAGGAGAACTCTCCTCAATAAAAAAGGCAACCCTTCCGGTTATGGCAGCCATTGGGGGTATGGTGGTTCCGGCAGTGATATTTTTATTGTTCAATGCCGGCAATCCGGATTATTCAGCTGGATGGGGAATCCCCATGGCCACGGATATCGCCTTTGCCCTTGGTATCCTTGCCCTGCTCGGCAACCGGGTGAACATCAATCTGAAAATATTTTTAACTGCCCTGGCCATTGCAGATGATCTGGGTGCGATTCTTGTGATTGCTGTTTTTTATACAGATACAATCAACTATCTGCAGCTTGGCCTTGCCATGGCTACCCTTGCTGTTTTGATTGCAGGGAATAGAATGGGAATCCGGTCCGCACTGTTTTACTGGATCATCGGAACTGTCGGTGTCTGGCTTACCTTCTTTTTTTCCGGGGTGCATGCTACCATTGCAGGGGTTCTCATCGCATTTACCATTCCCGCCAGAACCAAAATTAGTGAAAATGATTATATAGACAGCCTTCACACCCTGCTTACAAAATTTAAGGTTGAAAAACAAAATGATTCAAAACTACTGACAAAAGAGCAGGCCCATTTAATTGAAAAAATTGAAACTCTGGGTAATGATGCCCAAACCCCTCTCCAGCGGCTGGAGCATATCCTTCATCCAATATCAGCTTTTATAATTATACCTGTGTTTGCCCTGTTTAATGCCGGTGTTCGCATTGAAGGCAATATCATAAACATGATTTTGCATCCAATCTCCCTTGGCATTATTGCCGGGCTTGTGCTGGGAAAATTTATCGGGATCTCCATTTTCAGCCATTTGATAATTAAAATGAAGCTGGCAGCTCTTCCTGTAGGCATGGGTTTCCGTGATATCTACGGGGCTGCTTTGTTGGCGGGTATTGGGTTTACCATGTCTATTTTTATTTCCGATCTTGCCTTTTCAGATCCCCAATTGATTCAGATTGCAAAAGTAGGGATATTTACGGCATCCATACTTTCGGCTGTGCTGGGTGTTCTTATTCTTTTAAGCGGGAAGGATACGGAAAAGTCGGGCTAAATTACAGGTCAAGTTTGAAAACAAAACCCCTGTATGCGCTAAGCATACAGGGGTTTTTATTCGACAAGGTGTCGATGATATAATATTAATGTTTAATACAACATTACATCATTCCGCCCATTCCGCCCATTCCGCCCATTCCGCCCATTCCGCCCATTCCACCGCCGGCAGGCATTCCTGCATCCTGTTTTGGTTCGGGCTTGTCAGCAATCATGGCCTCAGTGGTCAGCATAAGGGAAGCTACACTGCCTGCATTCTGAAGTGCAAAACGAACCACTTTTTTAGGATCGATAACGCCTGCTTCAATAAGATCTTCATAAACGTTTGTTAGGGCATTATAACCAAATGCGCCTTTACCCTCTTTTACTTTGTTGATAACAACAGCGCCTTCAACGCCTGCATTTTCAGCAATTTTTCTAAGGGGTTCTTCAATGGCTCTTGCTATAACTGCCAGACCAAGTTTCTCTTCGCCTTCAAGTTCAAGATCATTAAGGGCTGTAATACATCTTACAAGAGCAACTCCGCCACCTGCAACGATACCCTCTTCAACTGCAGCACGGGTTGCATTAAGAGCATCTTCAACTCTGGCTTTTTTCTCTTTCATTTCAGTTTCAGTGGCAGCACCAACATTAATAACAGCAACTCCGCCAACAAGTTTTGCAAGTCTTTCCTGAAGTTTTTCTCTGTCATAATCAGAAGAAGTCTCTTCAGACTGGGCACGAATCATTTTTACTCTGCCTTCAAGAGCTTCTCTGGAACCTGCGCCATCTACAATTGTAGTATTGTCTTTATCAATTACTATGGATTTTGCCTGACCAAGATCCTGAACAGTTACATTTTCAAGTTTAATTCCAACATCTTCTGAAACAACCTGTCCACCAACCAATACGCCAATATCTTCAAGCATTGCTTTTCTTCTGTCACCAAAGCCTGGAGCTTTTACAGCAGCAATATTCAAAGTACCGCGAAGTTTATTTACAACAAGTGTTGCAAGGGCTTCACCTTCAATATCTTCAGCAATAATAACAAGGGGTTTACCTGTTTTAGCAATCTCTTCAAGAACAGGAAGAAGATCTTTCATGGAAGATATTTTTTTATCACAGATCAAAACAAATGGACTTTCAAGTGCTGCAACCATTTTCTCTGGATCTGTTACAAAATAGGGAGAGAGATATCCGCGATCAAACTGCATACCCTCTACAACTTCAAGAGTAGTATCCATTGATTTAGCTTCTTCAACAGTGATAACACCCTCTTTACCTACTTTATCCATGGCTTCTGCAATGATATTACCAATGGTTTCATCATTGTTTGCAGAGATAGTTCCAACCTGTGCGATTTCATTCTGGTCTTTGGTTGGTTTTGCAATGGATTCAAGATTTTCAACAACTTTGGCAACTGCTTTGTCAATACCCCTTTTAATACCCATGGGGTTGTTACCTGCAACAACAAGTTTCTGACCATTTTCATAAATAGCTCTTGCAAGAATTGTTGCAGTTGTTGTGCCGTCGCCAGCCATATCAGAAGTCTTACTGGCAACTTCTTTTACCATCTGGGCACCCATGTTCTCGAATTTATCTTCAAGATCGATTTCTTTAGCAACAGTTACACCATCTTTGGTAACATTGGGAGAACCCCAGGATTTTTCAATAACAACGTTTCTTCCCTTTGGTCCAAGTGTAACCACTACTGCATCAGCAAGTGTCTGAATACCTTTAAGCATTTTTTCACGTGCTTTTGCATCATATATTATTTCTTTTGCCATCTTTACTAATCTCCTGTTATTTTTAAAATTTGGTATCTTTAAAATTATTTACTTTAAGTCTATGCAATCAGTTCTATTCAATAATTCCGAGAACATCATCCTGTCGCAGGATAAGATAATCAGCTCCATCAATTTTCACGTCTGTTCCGCCATATTTACTGAAAAGAACACGATCTCCAACTTTTACATCCATTGGAAGCAATTTTCCGTCTTCACCCATGCGGCCGTTACCGGTGGCAACAATTTTTCCTTCTGCTGGTTTTTCTTTTGCTGTATCAGGGATAATAATACCGCCTTTGGTTTTTTCATCCTCTGCAACACGTTCAACCAGAATTCTGTCACTAAGTGGTCTTAAACTCATGATCTTTTTTCTCCTTTAACAATTTGTTTGGTTTGTTTATTTAATGGTTATTTTATTTCAACTTCACTCTTTAGACTCTGTTGTCTTTTTGGAAGTTGTTTTTGGTTCTTTGGATTTTGTATTGGGCTTTGTCTTATTACTCTCTTTATTCTGATTCTTGGCTCCGCCATAATCTGTGACATACCATCCTGATCCTTTAAGATGGAATGTACTTTGTGAAATCAGTTTTTTTAAGCCTCCATTACAATGAGAACAGGTTGTAAGCGGCGGATCTGAAATCTTTTGAAATGCTTCTTTTATTTCACCGCATTCAGTACACTGATATTCATAAACTGGCATTTTTTACTTCTCCGTCTTAACTTTTGTCTTCTTGAAAAATCAAAAATAAAATAATTAGTCTTTCACCCTTGTCAAGAAGGTTTATTCTAATTTTTCTACCTCTGATCAGGATTTCTCAAATAGAATCCAATCTTTATAAAATTCAAATACTTGGTTTAGCCTTAAAATCGGTACCGGTTTTAAAATTTTATGGGTTATAAAATGGACTCTACGCTCTTCATCCAGTGTAACGTCAGCTTCATTCCTGTTTTCATATCTCTGTTTAAACTTTAAAAACCTGACAACATGGACAAGTTCATGGGTTAATATATATAAAAGAAAAGGTTCAAGAAATAGAGAATCTGTTTTTGAAACTGCTGAAAGAATAGCACTGTCCTGGAGGCACACTTTATAAAAACTGAATGAAGAGGAGCCCAAGGTCGCATCTTTTTTACGCCCCTCATATTTAATCACCTGGGCAAAAGGGCCTTCAACATTTTCATGGCCAGCAAGATTTTTTGCTGTTTTTATATCATACCTGTTTTTCAGCCACTGACCCGAGGACATTTTAAAATAGTTATTAATCAGCTCTTCTGATACTTTGACGGCCTCATCAACTTTTAGAAGCTCTTGAGTGTTAAAATGACATGCTTTATTCATTTTATATCTTTGACAGCAAATTAAAATAAAAAATTGGACATTTAATAAAACATCATGCTATAATATTTGCTTAATAATAATAAGAAAATATTAAGTCTCACATGAGGAGGTGATTTTTTTGAGTAGTGTAATGAAAAAGAGAAGAAAAAAAATGAGGAAACATAAACATAGAAAACTCCTTGCCAAGACCCGCCATCAAAGAAAGAAAAAATAGTGAGATTTGAGATTTGAGACCTCGCATCTCAAATCTCATCCCTCACATCTCAAAAACTATTTAATTCCCTTAAAATACTTCATAAAATCAGAATCTGTTGAAAGAATCAGTGTGCTGTCTTTTGTCATTGTCTTTTTATAGACATCCATGGCTTTTAAAAACTCATAAAATTCAGGATCAACACCATAGGCATCTGCATAAATCTTGGTGGCTTTAGCATCAGCTTCACCTTTAAGTGTCTGGGAAGTTTTATAAGCCTGTGATTTTATTACCTGGAGTTCTTTTTCCTTTTCACCCCTGATATTACTTGCTTCTCCTTTACCTTCTGCACGGTATTTTTCTGCAATCTGGTTTCTTTCTGCAATCATCCTATTGTAAACAGCCTGTCTTACATTCTCAATATAATTTATCCTTTTAATCTTAACATCCACAAGTTCAATCCCGAACGGAGATAATTTTTCGCTTGCCTGTTTTACTATACGCTTTGTAATTTCATCACGACCCAGGTTGATTTTATACTGAATCCGTTTTCTGGTCTCAGCACCCACAGATTCAAAAGTGTCCATGGAACGACTTGAATTACGGACACTTTCGACAAGGGGAAATGATGTTACAAGGTTTCTCATGGCAGGATCAATAATATCATCAAGTCGTTCCATGGCTGCAAATTCATTATTAACAGTCTGAAAAAATTTAATTGGATCAACAATCTTCCACCTTGCAAAGGTGTCAACCCATATATAGGTTTTATCTTTGGTTGGCACCTGACCTGGATCACCATCCCAGGTTAACAGGTTGTTAGGGAAATAACTGGCTTTCTGGATAAAAGGTATTTTAAAATTCAAACCGGGAGTTGTCACAGGTTTATTAACCACTTTTCCAAACTGGGTGATGACAACCTGCTCTGTTTCATCAACAACATATGCAGAGCTGTACACCAATACTATGCCGGCAGCTGCTGCAATCAACACTATGGTTTTTATAATATTATTCATATTTTTTACTCACTTTGTTAAGCAATTTTAATTCTTTGTATTAAATATAGGATTTTCTTTTCCCATATTTAAAAATGGCAGTAGATTTTTTTGATCTGAATCAATAATATATTTTGCTCCAAGGTTGGGAAAAATTTCCAGCATTGATTCAAGATATATTCTTTTTTTTGTAACCTCTTTTGCTTTTGCATACTCCTTGTAAACAGATGTAAATTTAGCACCATCACCCTGGGCACGGTTAACCCGGTCAATGGCATACCCTTCTGCATCTTTAATACGCCGTTTTGCTTCACCACGGGCAAGGGGCACAGCTTTATTATACTCTTCTCTTGCCTTATAAATCACCTGCTCTTTTTCCTGGATAGCCTGGTTTACCTCATTAAAAGAATTCTGGACAGGTTCAGGAACATTGGTCTTTTTCATTTCAATGGTAACAATATTAATACCGGACTCAGCCTGATCCATCTCCTTTTGAAGCATATGTCTTGCAGCCACAGCAATCTCTTCACGCTTGGATATCACTTCATTAATACTTCTGTCTCCAACAACGGTTCGCATGGTTGCCTCTGACATATCCCTTAAAATAGCTCTTACATCCTTAACCTTGAAAAGATAATCAACAGGGTTGGCAATCCTGTACTGAACAATCCAGGGTACCACTGCTACATTCAAATCCCCTGTCAGCATTAAAGAAATCTCCTGTGAGCCGCTCTCATTGGAAAATCTGAAATCGCTCGATCCCTGAACAGTTTTAAATCCAAACTCTTCTTTATAAACCCTTTTGATCTTTACCTTGGTTACCTTTTCAATACCTGACGGCAATTTAAAGCTAAGACCTGGTTGTGCAATTCTATTATATTTCCCAAATCTCTGAATAACACCAACTTCATCCAACTCAATTGTGAAAAAAGTTGATTTTCCAAAAAAAAGAGCAAGAAGCACAATCACAACAAGAAATACTCCCGGCAGTTTAAATCCTCTGAATTTGCTAAAAAATTCTTCCATCTGGGGTGGTATTGGCGGCATGCCAGGCCCCCCGCCATCTTTCTTTTTTGTAAATTTTTGTTGATTCTCTCTAAGTTTTTCCCAATCCCAATTCATAAATTTTTATCCTGTATTTTATAATTTTTAAAAAAACCATTATTCAAGTTAAACTATAACAATATTTATATTTATCAACCCAAAAAGGCAATATTTATTTACACTCAAACCAAATCTTGCCTATATACCAATTAAATAATATGATATCAATTGATTCTATGAAAAGCACCCTTGATTGTTGGATTATTCAATTTGGTTAAAAAAGATAAAAAGACAAAACTGATTCATATCAGTGACATATTAAACTCTGCCCTTGGCAAATACAGACCGGCCAAAGACACTCAAATGACAAGAATCTGGGATATCTGGGACATTGCAGTTGGAAACGCCATTGCCATGAATGCAAAGCCTGATTCTTTTAAAGATGGAATACTTTTTGTCAATGTATCAAGTTCGTCCTGGATTCATCAACTTAAATTCCTTGAAAAAGAGATGATATTAAATATCAACAAACGACTTGACAAGACAGCTGTCAAACAGCTTAGATTTAAAATTGGAAAAATCCTCAGCTGACAATTTACTAAATTACAAAATCAAAATATCCCAGCCTGAGCAAGGATATCGATTCTCTATTGATCCTTTTATACTTGCTGCCCATGTTAAGGGAATAGAAAACCAAAAAGTCATTGATATAGGGTGTGGCTGCGGAATTATACCTCTGATTCTATCACTGAAATCTTCAGCTTTTAAAATTACAGGTGTTGAAATCCAGAAAAAGTTATATGTTTGCGCCAAAAAAAATATTATCACCAACAAACTTGAAAACATCATCAATATAATTCATGGAGATATTAAAAATATAGATACTGCTGACATAAATGGTAAAGCAGATGTTATTGTTTCAAATCCTCCCTATAAAAAAAGAGGTTGTGGCAGGCTGAACCCTGATTCACAAAAAGCCATTGCACGACATGAAATCACACTTGATATTGATAAGCTTTTTAGATATTCAAGCAGACTGCTTAAAGAGAAGGGTAAATTATATATTATTTTCCCAGCACAAAGATTATCAGACTTGTTTCTAACCATGGAACGTTATACATTTTCCCCTGAATTTATCAGATTTATCCATACAAAAAAAGACTCCATTGCTAAACGGGTAATCCTCTGTGCTGGAAAAAATAGTAATAGCCCTTGTGTTGTTCATCCTCCCTTTTACATTTATGAACATGAGAATAAATTTTCCAAAGAGTATCTTTCCCTTTTTAAAAATATTTAATTTTTGATCAGTGATAACGCATGTAAATATTCTTTGCATCAATAAACCCGTTTCAGGAGATTTATTAATCTTATTCATCATTTTACAAACCTGAATGAAATTTGAGAATTCATATTCAATTTTACTACAAGTTTAAAGTTTAATAGTTAGGCTGTTTTTATATTATAGTTGATTCTAAATATGAAGAAATTTAGCTCTCGTCACTTGGTTGATTGTACCCTTTTGATCATATTTTTTACGCCTTTGGTTGCCTCAATGACTATTAGTCGAACCTCAGGATGTTTATTTTTAAAAACTCTGAAAATTTGATCTGCAAAAGCCTGCCCGATTTGATTTACTCCCTTAAAGTCTAATCCAACTTCTACAAATTTATTAAAGCGAGTAATAAGA
>CAXMTQ010000015.1:0-18340 GCA_964196205.1 uncultured Desulfobacula sp. | reverse complement strand
TAAGATTAGAAGGTAAAATCACATTAAGAAACACATTAAAACACTGTTAAAAATAAAAAAAATTTTCAAGCTAAAACCTGAAAACCCTTGATATAAGTGGCGCGCCCGACAGGATTCGAACCTGTGACCCCCTGATTCGTAGTCAGATACTCTATCCAACTGAGCTACGGGCGCGCGACATGGGAACAGTATATATCAGAGCTTTTACAAGTTTTCAAGATTTTCCTGGGTTTTTGTTGTTTTATCTCCAGGTTTCACAGGATAATTTTGAGTAAATTATTTTAATCGAGAATGGAATCCTTCTTTCTATCAAAAAAAAACAAATTAATTAATTTGACCTTGGGAAAAAAGATTAATATAAGTATAAACTTAGATTATGGATGATGAATTTTATATGAATCTTGCCCTCAGGGAAGCTGGCAAGGCTGCCAAAATAAATGAAGTTCCTGTGGGTGCTGTGATTGTTGATAAGAAGAGCAGTATTATTGGATATGGCTGCAATAGACCAATATCATCAAATGATCCCACAAGTCATGCTGAAATAAATGCCATGCGCATGGCATCAGGGGTCTTGAAAAATTACAGACTGATTGACACAATTTTGTATGTTACTATTGAGCCATGCATTATGTGCATGGGAGCAATTATTCATGCCAGGATTAAACGTGTTGTTTTTGGTGCAAAAGATTTAAAATGGGGTGCTGTAAATTCATTATATACCATGGCAGATGATAAAAGATTAAATCATCATACTGAAATCAGATCAGGTGTATGTGAAGACAAAGCAAAAAAGATAATAAAAGATTTTTTCAAAAACAGAAGGAGTAAATAGTGGGAAACACGGTGATTGTAGGTACCCAATGGGGAGATGAAGGAAAAGGTAAAATAGTTGATCTGTTAAGCGAACATGCAGATTATGTTGTAAGATTTCAAGGTGGGAACAATGCTGGCCATACAATGGTGGTAGACGGTAAAGAGATTATCAGCCACCTGGTCCCTTCAGGTATTATACAGCAGAAAAAATGTTTTATAGGCAATGGTGTTGTTGTTGACCCTTTGGTTTTATTGGAAGAGATTGAATATTTATTGTCAAATGATATTGATGCCTCTCCAAGCATGCTTAAAATCAGTAACAGGGCTCATATCATAATGCCTTATCACAAACTTATCGACAATGCCCGGGAAGCTGACAAGGGTGATAAAAAAATAGGGACAACCGGCAGGGGAATAGGGCCTTGTTATGAAGATAAAGCCACAAGAAGAGGAATAAGGTTTTGTGATCTTCTTGATTTTGAATTTTTTAAAGAAAAGGTCAGAATTATTCTTAAAGAAAAAAATTTTTATCTGAAAAACTATTTTAAGAGCCAGACCATTGATCCAGAGACCATAATAAATTCATTTGAACAGATTCGAAAACGATTGCTGCCCTATATTGATGATGTTTCCGTGATATTGTTTGAAGGAATAAATAGTGGTAAAAGAGTTTTGTTTGAGGGAGCTCAAGGCACCCATCTTGATATAGAACATGGAACATATCCCTTTGTTACATCTTCTTCTGTAGTATCAGGGAATGCAGCCAATGGATCAGGGGTGGGTCCTGCCAATCTCAATGAAATTATTGGGATTGTAAAAGCATACACAACAAGGGTTGGAGCAGGCCCTTTCCCAACTGAATTATTTGATGATATTGGTGATAAAATTCAGCAGACCGGTTCAGAATTCGGTGCCACTACTGGCAGGAAAAGACGATGCGGCTGGTTAGATATGGTGGTTCTTAGAAGTGCTGTCAGGTTAAACTCTCTTACTGGTCTTGCCATAACAAAACTTGATGTCCTGGATGATCTTGATGAGATTAAAATTTGTACAGGTTACCAGCATAATGGAACAAAAATTCAAGATTTTCCAGCTGAGATTAAAATTTTGCAGGATTGTATTCCAGTATATGAAAGTCATCCTGGATGGAAACAGGATATTTCAGGTATTACCAAGTTTGATGATCTGCCTGAAAATGCAAAAAAATATCTTGCAAGGATTGAAAAACTTTGCAGTGTAAGAATTAAAATTGTTTCAGTAGGACCTGGAAGAGAAGCTACAATAATAAAAGAGAAGATCTTCAATTAGACATTTGAATTTTTTTTGTATATAATTAACCCCTTTTTTGCAGTCGGGATGTGGCTCAGTCTGGTAGAGCACAGCGTTCGGGACGCTGGGGTCGGAAGTTCGAATCTTCTCATCCCGACCAGCATCAATAAAGGAATTATTCCATTTGTTATTAATCAAATAATCGGGATTGCAATTATCTGTCTTTTCTCTGGAGCGGTTACCTGTCTTTTATAAGATCATTGTATCAAATGGTATAAAATTCTTTTTCCATGGCTTTGGTTACGATATAATTAATCAATGTTTGGTCTGTATTTTGCATTTTAATATAAAGATAGCCTGTATACAAGACGCACAAACGCAAAAAAAATGCAGCAATGAGGTAGATGCATGAGTGTTTATCTAAATAAATAATTGAGGGAATTGATAAAAGAGATGCCTTCTAAAAAAACAACTTACTCTATTCAAGTCGTTGTAATCCTATCAATATTTTTCTTTGTATTATTTAATCTCATATTTAAGTTGATTATTGATTTAAGATCAGAATCAATCAGAAAAGAAGCTGAACAAATTGAAAAAGAGAGAATAAAACACGAATTTATTGTAAATATTGATGATCAATACAATCGGCTTATAAAGTTATTCCAGGTAAAAGAGTATGATAAAGCCATTGCAATCGTAAAGGTTTTTAATAAATATGGAAAATCTGATTATAAAAATCTGCCTGAAATAAAAAAGGAAATTCGCCTGTTTTCTTTAAAGAAAAAATTGGAATTTATTCCAAAAATTCATTTGAGTGAGTTTTTAGAACTCTCCAGGGATATTGATATTGAACAAGATGATTCAACTGAAGTTTTTATCCGGACACCAAGGTATGGACAATATTTTTATACATCTGATTTTCCTATTATTTTTGAAGGAATAGCCTTATCTGTTGCCGGCGATTTTTCTGATACTATTGTGTGGGTTAGTGATATTGATGGCAATTTGGGCAGAGGGGAAAAAAAAGCAGTCAAGCTTTCCATTGGAGAGCATGAGATTACTGCCACCGGTACTAATGGTATCACAAAGGGCTCTATGGCGATTAAGGTCTTTATTGAAAACGAGCCTGATTTCTTAAAAAAATATAAAAAAACTAAACATAAACCATAAAAATTCTATGAACTGGTTGAATTTCGTATAAGTAATTAAATATCACCATTGATAGAAAAATACGATTCAACCAATGTTTTTATTTGTCCTTAAAAAAATCCTTATATATCAATTTGTTAAAAAATTTATCACATAATATCTTTCTTAGCATGCTTTTTGCTCTATACATAATTAACAGCAAAAAAGTATAACAATGGAGATAAAATTATGAAAAAGACAATTCAACCAGTTAAATTTTTTCCAGGAAAATGTTGTTTAAGCATTATTATTGTTTTCATGTTTGTTTCTGTTTTATTTCAGCCCATATCGTTTGCTCAGGATTTAGAAAGTCAAACTTGTGACAACCTAATAGTCTCTACAGACATTAATAATGAACTAATGTCAATCTCATATGATGGGAATGGATTAGAATTTGGATCTGGTATAGATTCATATATTTTTAATATTTCAAAAATAATTGATTTGAATTTGTCTTTAAACATTGGATATGACGATCAATCTCTTTTAAAAATGAATTCAATCAAAATAAAATCTTTTTGTTATAAAACCAATATCAGTGCAATATATAATTGTGGAAACAAACAGATAGAGCTCGGTTTGAGCAACACTTCATTAAATGATTTCCTTTTTGATGGTATGAAATTGGAATTCCAGGCAGTTCCCTCCACAGGTTCCGGTGCAATTCTCGTTGTCATGACCCTGTAAAATCAGTCAAAAATTCTATTTTTTTTTAAAAAAGTTAAAAAAAGTGTTGTATTTTTTCAACAGACATGCAAAAAGTAAAACATGATCTGGGAAATTAAATATATTTTTTTAAGGATTTAAGGTCCATGACTGAAAATAAAATAGATGCATTGATCAAAAGAGTATCTCATGCAACAGGCATAAGTTCCCAGTCTGAACTTGCCAAAGAACTTGAAATTAACAGATCTGGAATAACCCATGCCCGTAATAATAATAAAATCCCAGATAAATGGATTGTAAAATTGTATAAAAATTTTGGATTCAATCCTCAATGGCTTGAATCGGGCATTGGCAAAACTTTTATCAACACTAATTCACAGGGTGATGTAGAGTTTAAATATATTCCAAAAGTGGCAGCCAGGCTTTCTGCAGGAACAGGATCATTTGAAAGTGAAGAAAACATAACAGATTATCTCTCCTTTCAAACAAAATGGCTGGCCGGAAAGGGTGCTGCAAACAGTATGGTTGCCATGGAAGTCTTTGGTCAGAGCATGGAACCTGTCATTAAAGAGGGGGATACAGTCTTGATTGATCAATCCCAAAAAAAAATACTTGCCGGAGCAATCTATGCAGTTGGTGTGGAAGATACAATTTTGATAAAGCGGCTGGAAAAGCATCCTGATAAACTTGTTTTGAGCAGTGATAATAAAGATTATGAACCTATCTATCTTCAAAGAGAAGAGACAGATAAGGTAAGAATTATCGGTAAAATTATCTGGAGCAGCAGGGAATACAGATAGATTTTTTTTGTTTATAGTGTTTAGTTTTTTCAACAAAAGGTGAAATTTTAAAACAGGGGGGACGGAAGATGCAAAAAAAGCAAAAATACTGGACAGGCATTATAGGAATAATATGGGTTGCAGGTTTGCTTATTGCCGGAAGTGACAGCCCATATATGCCCTGGGTGAATACAATTGGATTGATTTTGTTTTTTATTGCCAGTCTAATGCTTGGAAAACTTATTCAGCCTTTTAAACAGAACCATGATTTTCCAATTTCTAATAGTTTCCACCGCAAAATAGTTTCAAAGCAAGTGAAACCACAATATTGCATTTGTGATTGACTATCTTAGGGTTCTGTGTCTAACTTAGTGATACTTAAATCTAAAAAATATAATAGATCAGAGTGATATTTTTTAAGCTATCTGGAGAGCCAAAATGTTTGTCAAACAATTGAGATATTCAGCAGATAATCTTGGATATTTATTGTACAGTGCAAATGAGGCAATTGCCATTGATGCCGGAGCAGTTCAAGAGACTATATATTTTGCAAAAAAAAACAGAATTAAAATAAAATATTTAACCAATACCCATTCCCACCATGATCATACCTCTGGTAACAAGGAAATGCTTAAAAAAACAGATGCCCGATTTATTGATTGCACAAAAATCAAATCAGATGAGAAGATATCTCTTGATGAGGAAATTTTAAATATTATTTATACGCCGGGACACACAGATGATTCCATAACATTTCAAGCTGATGATTTTTTGATAACAGGAGACACCCTGTTTAATGGTACAATCGGCAACTGTTTTTCAGGCAATCTTAAAGCTTTTTTTCAATCTTTAAAACGTCTGATTTCTTTTTCAGAAGAAACCAGAATTTACAGTGGGCATGATTATGTAAAAGAGTCCATTCAAATTGCAAGAGGTATTGAAAAAGACAATTTATATATTCATGAATATATAAAAAAATATAATCCACAATTGGTAGTATCCCTGTTAGGTGATGAATTAAAGGTCAATCCCTTTTTAAGATTTAACACTCCCGGCATGATAAATATTTTAAAAAAACAAAATATGCCTGCAGATACAGAGTTTGAAAGATTTAATTCAATCATGGAAATATTTTGATCTATATTTAGAACTATACCTGCCCTTGATCATTCAATTTAAGGTGTTATCATTAAGGACAATACTTTTTAAGTTGCTTTGATAGTTTTTAAGATGATAAAAAATAGTTTCGTTAATGATCGGAGACAGCATTAATGCCTGATACTGATAGTAAGATTACTGATGGTTTGAAAAACAAAACTGGTTTTGCCCTTGGGCGGCAGCTGACCATTGAATATTATGAATGTGCTTCAAATGTCCTTTTAGACAAAACCCTGGTTGAAAAAGCATTGCTTCAGGCTGCTAAAAATAGTGGTGCAACCATAATCAGTTCTTCTTTTCACGGGTTTAAACCCCAGGGAGTAAGTGGTGTGGTTGTAATAGCGGAATCACATTTTACCGTCCATGCATGGCCCGAGCATGATTATGCTGCAGTGGATATATTTACTTGTGGAGATAGTATTGATCTGGAAGTAGCCATAAATTCCATGAAAGACTCTTTTGAATCAAAAAATGTTGTTATATCTTCTGATCAAAACAGAGGTATTATTTCCAAACCTGTTGATCAAAATATCGGTAAGGTTCTTAAAAATTCAAAAATTGCTCCAATTTCCTGGAAAGAAGAGTATAAAAGCAAGAACCCATGGGGTGTTTTAACATCTGTTGATATATACAAAAGCAATCCTGATATTATACGGAATGCAAAGAGTATTGAGCAATTTGTTTATCAGTTATGCGATCTCATTGATATGAAACGCTATGGGGAGTGTCAGATAGTACATTTTGGCAAAGATAAAAAAGTTGAAGGGTTTAGTATGACCCAGCTTATTGAGACTTCCTTGATTTCAGGTCATTTTGCCAATGCATCCAATACGATTTACCTTGATGTGTTTAGCTGTAAATTCTATGAGCCCCGTGAAATTGCAGAATTTGCCACTTCATTTTTTAAAGGCAGAAATTATAAAATGCAGATAGCTTTAAGACAATAATTTGCAATGAAAAGTTATAGTAAAATATTAGATGGCTGGTTTTCTGAAATCTGTCCCATGTGGCCGGGCATTGCGCTATCCCTTGAAATAGATAAAATCCTTTACAGCAAAAAGAGTAAATTCCAGCAGATTGATATGTTTCTAACAAAAAATCATGGTAAAATGCTTGTTCTGGACGGGATTATCCAGTTGACTCAATCAGATGAATTTGCATATCAGGAGATGCTTGCCCATGTTCCCTTGTTTGCACACCCAAATCCTGAGACTGTTCTGGTAGTAGGTGGCGGAGATGGTGGAATATTAAGAGAGGCTAACCGTCATGATTGTATAAAAACCATTGATTTTTGTGAGGTTGATGAAGATGTGATCAATGTGTGCAAAGAATTCCTGCCTGACCTTGCCTGCGGTTTTGATGATCCCAGAGTCAAGGTTCACATAGCTGATGGCAATGCCTTTGTGAAGGCACAAAAAAACAGATATGATATAATTATTGTGGATTCCTCAGATCCCATAGGCCCTGGCGAGGCTCTGTTTGAACAACCATTTTATCAAAGCTTGAAAACCGCATTAAAGCCAAATGGTATAATTGCAACTCAGGGCGAATCCTTTTTTCTTCATAAAGAGTGTGTTATCAATCTCATGAAGATTACAAAGGACCTGTTTCCTGTTCAGGCATATTCATATTTCCTGGTGCCCACTTATCCCGGTGGTAATATTGGGATTTGTCTCGGATCTCTGGGGCCGCAATTAAAAAAACCTTGTAGAGATGTGACTGAAAAATTTCAAAAACAGTTGAAATATTATACCCCTCAAATACATGAAGCCTCTTTTGTTATGCCTTATTTTGCCACAAAAATGTTTGAATCCATATAAAAAAAGATATGCAAATGGCAGATATTTCCTCAAACAATACCAGTGATAATATTGTAATAAAAACCATTAAGACAGCTTCCAAGCATGAACTGCTGCAACTATACAAGGATGCAGGATGGTGGGAGCCTTCCTGGGACAGCAGGTCTGATTTTTTAAACTATATTGTAAAAGATTCAGCTCTTTTTGTTGGTGCTTTTTATCAAGAGAGACTTATTGGAATGGGCAGGGCACTCTCAGATCTTGCAAGTGATGCTTATATTCAGGATGTTGCAGTGTTAAAGGAGTTTCAAGGAGAGGGAATCGGAGAGAAAATCATCAAGAAATTGATTGCACTGTTAAAAGAAAATCATGTTGACTGGATAGGCCTTATAGCACAGCCTGGAACATCTTCTTTCTATAAAAAACTTGGCTTTGAACCACTTAAAGATCATATCCCCTTAAAATTAAAAATTTGATGAAATCCATGGTCACAAAAGCCATAAATCCGTCACAACAGAATGTTTTTTCTAAATTCAATCAATTTACTTTAAAAGATCAAAAGATTGTTCAACCTTTTATTGACAGGTTCAGGCCTTTTTCCTGTGAATACAATTTTTCCAACCTGTTTACCTGGCAATATGTATCCAGACTCTCCTGGATGCTGTATAAAGAAAGACTTTTAATTTATGATGGTATTGAGCATAGTTCATTTATGCCTCTTGGCAAAGATTTTTGCCCTGAAGAACTTATTGTATTATCACAAAATCTAAAAAATATTGGGTTGTCACCTGATCTTTGCCTTGCAACATCCAGATATTTAAATAAATTTCCAGATATTGAAAAATATTACATTATCAAAAAAAAACGGGATCAGGCAGAATATATCTACGACGTGAATAAGCTAAATGAGCTTAAAGGGAAAAAACTTCATAAAAAACGGAATCTTATTTCACAATTCAAAAACAATTATCCTGATTATAAAGTGCATCTGTTTAAAAAAGGTTATAAGCAAGAAGCTCTTGGGCTGGTACGAAAGCTTATGGACAGGCATTGCAAACCTTCAAAAACCCTTGATCAGGAGTATGGGGCAATGCAATCAGCAATTGATCATTTTGATGCATTAGATCTTGGAGGGATAGCAATATTCGTCAAAAACAAACTTGTTGCTTTCACTATTTTCAGCAGGCTGGATCATTCAACCTATGATATCCAGTTCGAGAAAGCTGACATGAATTTTAAAGGGGCCTCGCAAATGATAAACCATGAAACTGCAAAATCTCTAAAGAACAGATGCCGATATTTGAACAGGGAACAGGACCTTGGGATTAAAGGTCTTCGCCAGGCTAAAATATCTTATGATCCTTTGCAATTAATTATTCCTTATACTCTTATCTTTACATTGCCTGAATAAAATTAAAAATTTGCATATTCTAATGAATATGTGCTAATAAAATTGACCATGAGACTATATTTAATAGATGGGCTGCGGCTCAATGATTATAAAAAACTAAAAGATTATTTTGACGAGCATCTGGAATCTTCACCCCTTGGTGAAATCTACTGGCTTGAATTAGATAAACAGATATTAACTCCTATTCAAAAAAAACATAAGGAATGTTATCCCCATGTTTTTGCTTTGATGCTTGAAGAAACCAGACTGTCCAGTGAGTTTCTGGTGAGAATCAAAAAGAAAATAAAATGTGATTGCATGGGTTGGGCAACAAAAGAACAGCGTAACTGGCTTATGGAGTATGTGGATGATATCTTTAAAAAACTGGGTATCGATTTTTAATAGCTGCCATGTATCCTAAAGGGCAGAAACTGGCAGATTTTAATTTTAATATATGGTTCGCCACACAATACCCTGGTTTCTGACCTTCAGGTTAAAGGGCAGAAACCAAAGCATGAAAGGCTGCTATTTTTTTTGAACTTTGATATAAATAACATGGAAAATTTTAATGCTTAAAATAATTCCCCTTGGCGGTCTTGGGGAAATAGGCCTGAATATGATGGTAATTGAATATGACGATGTCATATTCATTATTGATGCAGGACTTATGTTCCCGGAAGAGTATATGCTTGGAGTGGATATTGTTATTCCTGCCATGGATTATTTATTGGAGAATCGTGATAAAATTCAGGGGATCATTATTACCCATGCCCATGAAGATCATATAGGGGCTTTACCCTATCTGCTCAAACAGATCCGGCTTCCTGTTTATGGCACAGGTTTTACTCTGCGTATCATAAGAAACAAGCTTATTGAATTCAAGCTTAATAAATATATTGATCTGAATCTTGTCAATCCAGGAGAAACCCTTTCAATAGAGCCCTTTGTAATTGAATTTATCCGTGTCAGTCATAGTACTATTGATGGTGTAGGCCTTGCCATAAAAACTCCTGAAGGTGTTATTGTCCATACCGGTGATTTTAGAATCAGTCACAATGCAGACAAAATGAGAGATACAGACATTTCAAGTTTTGCAAGATTTGGAGAAAAAGGTGTTCTGGCACTATTATCAGATTCCACCAATGTTGAAATTGAAGGATATACAATGTCTGAACATGAAGTGGCGGAAAATCTTGAAAAATTGATTGATGCTGCCAAAGGCAGGGTGATAGTGGCCCTGTTTGCCTCCAATGTATTCAGAATACAACAGGTGATTGATATAGCCGTAAAAAACAAGCGAAAAGTGATTTTCAATGGCAGGAGTATGGAGCAGATAGTTGCTGTTGCCATGGAGCTCGGGCATATAAAGTGTCCTGAAAATACAATACTGGGTATAAAGCAGATAGGCAAATGCAGTGATGAACAGGTTGTACTCATTACCACAGGCAGTCAGGGAGAACCCATGTCAGCCCTGGTGAGAATGGCTTCGGGCATGCACAAGCAGATAAAGATTAAAAAGGGTGATCAGGTAATATTGTCATCCAAGCATATTCCAGGGAATGAAAAAGCCATTGCCAGTATTATTAATAAATTGTATCGCAGAGGTGCAGATGTAGTCTATTCAAAAATTGCCCAGATACATACATCGGGTCATGCCCACAAGGAAGAACTTAAGCTTATGCTGAGTTTGATCAAACCCAAATATTTTATTCCAATTCACGGGGAATACCGGCATCTTGTGATGCATGCAAGACTTGCGGAAAAACAGGGCTTAAAAAAGCAGAATGTTATTGTAGCTGAAGATGGTGATGTTATTGCTTTTAATAAAGAGGATGATAGGGATGTAGGCAGGATTGAAGCTAAAGTCAGCACAGGCAGGATTTTTGTTGACGGCAAAGGAATCGGCGATGTAGGAAGAAGTGTTTTAAAGGAGAGACGGGAGCTTTCTGAAGGTGGACTTGTTGTTGTTACCATGGTTCTTGATGAGGAGACCGGGGTTGTGCTTTACGGCCCGCAGCTTACTTCAAAAGGTTTTATCTTTGATTCTGCCACAGGATATCTTATTGACGATGCCCAGTGTGTTATTCTTGAAATTGTAGAGGAGATGGATCCTGAAACTGAATTTAAAACAGCAGTTCTCACAAAAAAACTTCAAAAAGCTTTGAAACAATATTTTTCCTTTACCATAAACCGCAGACCCTTGATTGTACCGGTGATAATTGAAGTATGAAAAAAGAACTTCTCTGCATACTTCTGTTTTTTTTGATTGTCTTAGCCAGTGTCAGTCTGCTCTCTTATAACATTGCAGATCCGTGTGTCGGGAATAATTTTTTTAATGTTCCTGAACAAATTCATAACGCATTCGGGCTTTTAGGTGCCCACTTTGCAGGAGCATTTGTTTTCCTTTTTGGCCTGGGAGCATTCTGGATACCTGTTATTTTAGGGTGTATAAGTGTATGGATAATAAAAGCCAAGTCATTTAAGATAATATTTTTGACCATGGTTGGAAGTTTATTTTTAATGATTTGTACAGGTGGTATGCTTTTCCTTTTTAAAGATGATTACAGTATTTTGAACACAACTATTTCATCAGGCGGTATCATTGGCATCACTGTTGCCTCTTTTTTATTAAAATATGCCAATATTACCGGTTGTATAATCATTCTGACACTTTTTTTAATCATGGGTTTTATCCTGACTACAGGTATTTCTATTATTACCATTGGCTTATTCATAAAGCAGAAAGTCATGAATATTTTAAAAACAGCGGGCCAGGATTTTCAGGAATTTATTCGTTTCTTTAAAGAAAAATATGAAAAATGGCAGAGAGAAAAAAAAGAGAGACAAAATCAGATTGATATAACACCCTCTATGCCCAGAAATGATGAAATTATGCGTGACCTTCAGATTATTAAAATTCCTGAAAAATTTATAAAAAATGAAGAATTGCCAGAGCCTGAAAATTTTTTTGAGCCAGCTATTGTGGAGATAGAAGAAGATGATTCAGATTTTAAAACAGATGTACAATTTGCAGATATCAGAGAAAAACATCAATTTGCTCTTCCCAAAGTATCTTTTTTGGATGAGGCAAAAAAAATTGAAAAAGATATTGATGCAGACCTACTTAAAGCCAAAGCAAAAATTCTGGAAAACAAACTCAGTGATTTCAATGTATCAGGAAGTGTGGTGGAAATACTGCCAGGCCCTGTTATAACAACATTTGAATATAAACCTGCTTCTGGAATAAAGATAAGCAAAATTGCAGGGCTGTCAGATGACCTTGCCCTTGCCTTGAGTGCCATAAGCATAAGAATTGTTGCACCCATTCCAGGAAGGGATGTTGTTGGTATTGAAATACCCAATGATGAGAGGGAAAATGTTAATTTAAGGGATTTGATTGCTTCAAAAGAGTTTGCAATGTCTGAATCTTTGCTGACCCTTGGTCTTGGAAAAGATCTTCTGGGAAGATCTGTTGTGACAAAAATGGATTCCATGCCTCATCTTCTCATTGCAGGTGCTACAGGAACCGGTAAAAGTGTGGGATTGAATGCAATGATCATCAGTCTGCTGTATAAAGCAACACCAGATGATGTCAAGATGATTATGATTGATCCTAAGCGCATTGAGCTCTCCGTGTATAATGATATTCCCCACTTGATATCTCCTGTTGTCACAGATATGAAAAAAGCAACCAACGCTCTTTTCTGGGCAGTCAGGGAGATGGAACGGCGATATGAACTTCTCGAGCAGACTGGATTGAGAAATATTGTTCAATATAATTCCATGGTTGCATCAAAAAATAATAATAAAAACCAGGAGACAGAAGAATCAAAGGAAGACCGGCTTAAAAAACTTCCCTATATAGTAGTAATTGTAGATGAGTTGGCTGATCTTATGATGGTGGCTTCAAAAGATGTGGAATTCGCCTTGACAAGACTTGCCCAGATGGCAAGAGCTGCTGGGATTCATTTGATCATAGCAACCCAGAGACCTTCGGTTGATGTACTTACCGGAAGTATTAAAGCTAATTTTCCCACCAGAATGTCTTTTCAGGTCTCTTCAAAAGTTGATGCCCGAACTATTTTTGACGGTGGCGGGCCTGAAAGTCTTCTGGGAAACGGGGATATGTTGTTTTGCCCTCCTGGAACCGGAAAGCTTGTCAGAATTCAGTGCGCCTATATTTCTGAAAAGGAAATTGCAAGAGTCACAAAGTTTTTAAAAGAGCAAAAATCTCCTGATTATATTGAAGATATCACAATAGAGAGTGGTGATGATGATACCAGAGAGTTTGATGAGTCTGATTACGATGAAAAATATGATGAGGCTGTGGCTCTGGTGACCAAGACCCGTCAGGCATCCATATCTTTTGTACAAAGGCGTCTGCGTATCGGTTATAACCGGGCGGCACGTCTTGTTGAGATGATGGAATATGAGGGTGTTGTCGGTCCCCAGATTGGATCTAAACCACGGGAAGTACTTGTTAGGACTTATGATGAAGATTGATTTTGATCTATTGAACAGCATCAAAGGTTTTATGGATGATGAAGAGGCAAACCAACTTTACCATATCGCACTTAAAGCATCGGAAAAAGGACCCATTCTTGAAATTGGAAGTTATTGCGGCAAATCTGCCTATATAATTGGATGTGCCTGCAAACAAAATGATTCCATTCTCTTTTCAATTGATCACCATAAAGGATCTCAAGAGCAGCAGTCAGGTGAAGAATATTTTGATTCTGACCTTTTTGATTCTAAATTATCAAGGGTTAATACATTCCCTTTTTTTCAGCAGACAATCAGCAGAACATCCCTTGAAAACAGTGTTGTGCCAATTGTTGCTGCCTCCAGTGTGGCTGGGAAGATGTGGAAGACACCTTTGGCAATGTTGTTTATAGATGGTGGGCACTCCTTTGAATCAGTATATGAAGATTTTTTAACCTGGGCCAGTCATATTAAGCCCGGGGGTTTTCTGGTTATGCATGATATTTTTTTTGACCCTGAAAAAGGAGGGCAGGCTCCACGCCAGGTTTACGAAATTGCCATAGCTTCAGGAGATTATGAAGAGTTTGATATGGTAAAAACATTGGGAATTTTAAAGAGAAAATAGAGGATGATGCATGGCTGAATTTGAACTTGATGCAATAAAAGAGTACTATCTTGAGTTGATACCTTTTAACAAGGTTCTGGGTATTGATATTGATGATCTTGATTATGAAACAAGTCAAGCTGTGACAAGTTTTAAGATGACTAAAGATTTGATCGGCAACTCAATTGCCGGTATCCTGCATGGAGGAGTAACAGCCTCAGTTATTGACCTCACAGGAGGGCTCAGTGCATTAATTTCCTGTGTGAAATTAAATGAAGATAAACCCATTGATGTTATTAAAAAAAAAGTGACATCCTCTGCTACCATAGATATGCGTGTGGATTATCTAAGACCTGGTAAAGGCAGATCATTTAAATGTAAAAGCAGGGTCATAAGGGCAGGTTCAAGAATTGTGGTTGCCAAAATTGATCTCTATAATGAAATTAAAACCCGTATTGCCACAGGGACTGCAACATATTTAATCGCATAAGTTTTGCTTTGTTTTAACAAGAAAATATAAAATATGGAGTTTTTAAGAGACATGCCATGAGAATACTTCTTGTAGAAGATGATTTGAAAATTGCAAAATTCATTGAAAAAGGCTTTAATTCATCAGGGTTTGCAGTAGATCATGCAACAACAGGAACTAAAGGGTTTGAAATGGCCTTTGATGAGCCCTATGATACCATGGTTGTGGATATTATGCTTCCTCAATTAGATGGTATATCTTTAATTAAAATGATCAGAAAAAGAGAAAATAACACTCCTGTTATTATATTAAGTGCAAGGGACAGGGTGGATGACAGGGTAAAAGGCCTTCAAGCAGGAGCAGATGATTATCTGACAAAACCTTTTGCTTTTTCCGAGCTTCTTGCAAGGGTGCAGGCACTTATCAGGCGGGCTGGAAACATAACAGATCCTGTAAATCTTTCATATGCTGACCTTAATGTTGATATTCTAAAACGTCAGGTTAAAAGAGGCAGCGAAATTATAGAATTGCAGCCCCTTGAATTTTCTCTTTTGGAATATTTATTAAGAAACAGGGAGAGAGTAGTTTCAAAAACCATGATTATGGAGCATGTCTGGAATTACAGCTTTGATCCCATGACCAATGTTGTTGAAGCAAGAATCTGCAGGTTAAGAGATAAAATTGATAAAGGTTATGATCCCAAACTGATTCATACTATCCGGGGTGCAGGATATATCCTGAAAGTTTAATGCATCATAAAATATTTAATACCATTGCATTCAGGCTGACACTGTGGTTTACAGGAGTTTTTACAATCTGTTCAGGTGTGGCTTTTCTGCTGTTTTACCTCCTTGCCATACAAACTATTGAATCCCAGACAGACCAGATCCTTTTGGATAATGCATCTAAATTTTCTGCCTCCATTCAAAGAAACGGATTGATGGGTGCAAGAGAACTTGCAGTGTTGGAAGCCCAGGCAGCAGGAGAAAAAGTAATTTTTTTCAGGCTTTTATATCCTTCAGGAGAAGTATTTGCATCTTCCCATATGTCTTACTGGCAGCAGGTTTATATTCACGATCATGCTTTAAAAAATCTTATCATTACCAATAATAATATTTTTGAAACCATTGTCATTCCGTCAACAAAGCAGAAAGCAAGAATACTTTACAGTTTTGTTGCTGCAAATGTAATTTTGCAAACCGGAATTGCAATGGATTTTCAGTCTAAATTCCTATCTGCGTTTAAAAAGGTCTTTTTGGCCGCCATGGGGTTTGTAATTATCTTCTCTGCTTTATCAGGATGGATTTTGATTTCAAAAGCATTGTCCAATGTAAAAACCATAACAAAAACCGCCCAAAATATTACAGGGCATAACCTTGAAGCAAGAGTCCCCACAACAGGCAATAAAAATGAGCTTGACCAGCTTGTGATAACCTTTAATTCCATGTTGGACAGAATAGAAGAGCTTGTAAAAAGTATAAAGGAGATGAGTGATAATATTGCCCATGATTTGAAAAGTCCAATCACAAGAATCAGGGGATTTGCTGAACTTGCACTTGTCCATGAGGAAAATATAGAAAATTATCGTGCCATGGCTTCAAATACCATTGAGGAGTCAGACCGTCTTCTTGATATGATCAATACAATGCTGGTGATTTCAAGGGTTGAAGCCGGAGAGAGTGAATTTGAATTTGAGACAACTGATATTTCTGTAATGATCAAGAATGCCTGTGAGCTTTTTGCCCCTCTTGCAGAAGATAAAAAGATTGAATTTTCTCAACATATCCAGGAAAAAATATTGGTTTTTGCAGATATAAAAATGCTTCAAAGGGCATTTTCAAACTTGCTGGATAATGCAATAAAATATACTCCTGAAAGGGGAGAAATCACTGTGTCTGTTGTTTTGCAAGATCATGAGGTTATGATTAAAATAGAGGATACAGGGATTGGTATTGATTCAGATGATTTTGAAAAAATCTTTGAAAGATTTTACAGAGCAGATGCATCGCGCACAAAACAGGGAACAGGTCTGGGCTTGAGTCTGGCAAGGACAATTGTTCGTCAGCACAAAGGGGATATCTCAGTATCAAAAAAACATGATAGAGGTAGTGTTTTTACTATCACATTACCATATAATAATCTTGAGGTTATTTAATAGTCATATACATGTTTTATTATATATTTGAATGGGAACTTACCCATATGGCGTTGTTGCATATGGACAGGTTTAATTCAAACAGTATAAGTTATAAATTATGATTTTTATTATAGTAAATTAAATGGGAGGTTATAATGCGAAAGACAAATAAAATAGTTTTTATTTTCATGGTTTTTATTTTTATTATTGTGCCGGTTATAGGTATGGCAACAACAGCAATGGTGCCGGCAAGCTTTGCAGAGCTGGCTGAACATGCAAAACCCGGAGTTGTAAATATACAGACAGTTAAAACAATTCAAGGTGGAGGAAGAGTTTTTAAACATTTTTTTGGTCAGCCTTTTGGTGGACAAAATGATAAGTTTGATGATTTTTTTGGCCCTTTTTCCAATCAAAGGCCCCAGAGCAGAAAAGAAAAGAGCCTGGGATCGGGATTTGTCATAAGCAAAGATGGGTATATTGTCACTAATAATCATGTGATTAAGGATGCAGATCAAATTAAGGTAATATTGCATGATAAGACGCAATATGATGCAGAGATCATAGGAACTGATCCTGTGACAGATCTGGCACTCATTAAAATTAAAAGAGAGAATCTGGTGCCCTTAAGGTTTGGAAGTTCTTCAAAAACTAAAGTCGGCTCATGGGTGGTGGCTATTGGCAGTCCCTTTGGACTTGAACAGACTGTAACTGCAGGTATTGTCAGTGCAAAAGGCAGAATAATAGGTTCAGGACCCTACGATGATTTTATCCAGACAGATGCTTCCATCAATCCTGGAAACTCCGGCGGCCCTCTGTTGAATCTTAAAGGTGAAGTTATTGGTATTAACACGGCAATTATCAGATCTGGTCAGGGCATAGGATTTGCAATACCTTCGGATCTTGTAACAGGTGTTATTGAACAATTAATAGATCAGAAATCAGTTTCCCGAGGATGGATGGGGGTTGCCATTCAAAATATCACTGAAGAGCTAGCGCAGTATTATAACATTAAAGAAACCAAAGGCGTTTATGTTGCTAAAGTCTATGAAGGAGACCCTGCAGATAAGGCAGGAATTAAAGCTGGTGATGTTATTTTTATGATAGGTGATAAAAAGATTCAATCTTCAAGAGACCTCAGCTTGACCGTTGCAGGCTCCTTGGTTGGTGAAGAGGTTGATGTTAAATTGATACGTGAAGGTAAAGAAAAATTATTGAAGGTCAAACTTGGGAAAAGACCTGAAAATGGTCCTGAGATGGTTAATGCAAATCAAGGTTTTGACCTGTTCGGTTTCAGATTAAAACAGATGGATGAGGATATTGCCAGAAAACTGGGTTACCCTGAAAATATCAAGGGTCTTGTAGTTATTGAAATAGAACCAGGCAGTGAGGCATCAAGTACAATTGTACGCCATGGAGATCTTTTGATGGAAATTAACCATAATAAAGTTTCTACCATTAAGGAGTATAAACGATATTTAAAAGCCATAGGCAAAGGCAAAACTGTGCAGTTGTTGTTTAGAAGAGGAAACAGCCATGTTTTTGTCATGAGGTTTGAAAAACCATAGTAACTGTTTATATGAACGAAG
>CAXMTQ010000014.1:13137-18371 GCA_964196205.1 uncultured Desulfobacula sp. | reverse complement strand
GATCCACAAGGGTTTCGAAAAGACCCGAATCTTTTTGATGCGCTTTCTCGCCAAGTTTGTAAAGGTCAGTAATGTCAACAAACCAATCATCTGACATGTACTCTCTCATGCCTCTGGGATCTTCAAAAATGACTTTTTTTACATTGGGGATCTGGTCTCGTACCTCAAGAACCTTGTCCACCTGTTCCTGATTGTCACAGAAGACAACACTGACCTTAAGATATTGAATTATCTGGGCAATTTCAGCAGGCATACTGGTTTGGTATATGCCTGCTGAAATGGCACCGAGGCAGTGTCCACCTATGGCTACAAACAAAAGTTCAGGGATATTGTCACTGATAATAGCAATAGTGTCGTCTCTGCCAAGACCCATTTTTCTGAGACCGAGAGAAGTTTTCCTGACATAATCATAGTAATCTTCCCAACTATAGGTGTTCCAGATGCCAAGATCTTTTTCTCTTAACGCAGGACGTTTGGGCGTGCTGTTAACCCGCCAGCGAAGCAACTGGGGGATAGTGTATTCAAGCAGGTGGTCATTTTTACTCATATAAATCAATCCTCTCCAATATAGGCTTCAATTACTTTAGGATTCTTGGCAATTTCTTCCGGTGTGCCGGAACCGATCACCTCACCAAAATCAAGAACGTAGATTTGATCGGAAATGTCCATAACGACACCTAGATCATGTTCTACGAGCACCACGGTGATATGGCGCTCTTTCTGAATATCCATGACAAACCGGACAATATCTTCTTTTTCTTCCTGATTCATTCCTGCCATGGGTTCATCTAAGAGCAGGATGTCGGGTGCCAGAGTTAATGCACGTGCCACTTCTACTTTTTTTTGCACGCCGTAGCTTAGGTTGCCAACAAGGCTTTTGCGGTAGGGCTCCAGTTCCATAAAATCAATGATGCTTTCTACATATGCCCTGTTTTCAGCCTCAACTCTGGATGCTTTGCCGAAAAAGATAATAGCATGCAAAAAACTGTATTTTAAATTCTGATGGCGGGCTAAGAGAAGATTGTCCAGAACTGAAAGACCAGAAAAAAGTTCAAGGTTTTGAAATGCCCTGGCAATGCCCATGCTGGAAACTTGGTGCGGAGATGCATGAGTCAGTTCTTTCTCCTTGTAGGAAATATCACCCTGAGTTGGATGATAAAATCCTGATATGCAGTTGAGCATACTGGTTTTACCAGCACCATTGGGACCGATAATCGAAGTGATCAGACCCGGCTCAATTTTCATATCCACATTGGATAAAGCCTTAAGTCCACCAAAAGAGAGTGTTACATCTGAAACATTTAAATGTGCCATATAAAATCCAAATTCTTTAAATCAAGTTATTCTAAAACTCAGCAAATAACAATTTAAACTAAACCACCTGCCAAATGTTTTATCCTTATTATCCTGCTCATTCAATTATTTATTTGCTGCCATGTCAAGATAAAACAGTATTTTAAAAACAAAATTCTTATTTGTATTGTTCTTTTATTTTTTCACGGTCTATTGAACCATCATCTGTTTTGGGTAATTCTTTGATAAACTCGACATACCTTGGTTTTTTATAACCGGCAATCAATGATCCTGTAAATTTTATAAGATCATCTTTGGCAAGTTCAAAGCCTTTGTTCAAAGAACAGACAGCTTTTATACCTTCACCAAATTTTTTATCAGGCACACCAAATACACAGACATCCTTAATTGCTTCATGCTTGATAACAGCTTTTTCAACTTCAGCAGGAAAAACATTTTCACCGCCGGGTTTTATAAGTTCTTTTTCTGCTTTTCTGCCTTTAAAAAAAAGATATCCGTCAGCATCCAACATTCCAAGGTCACCGGTATGATGCCAGCCCCCTCTGAGAGTATGGGCGTTCAGCTCCTCTGCATTCCAATATCCTTGAAAAACCAGGGGGCCTCTTATGAGGATTTCTCCTGTTTCACCAACAGGCAGGAGATTATCAAAATCATCTGAAATTTTAATATTGGCCAGAGTTGATACAATGCCTGCTGACCCTGGTTTGTCAAAATATTCAGTAAAAGTTATCAAGCCTGATGTTTCAGTTTGTCCGTACATTGTCCAGAATTTTGAATCTGTATTGGATTCCCACTCTTTCACAGTGTCAGGCATATCAATTCCTGCAGCTATTTCAAGGCTTGACAGGTCATAACTACTCTCTTTTGCAGCATCTAACAGATTGGACAGTATGGGAGGAAAAGATCCAAAAATATTGACTTTTTGCTCCTGGATAAGTTCCAGAGTTTTGGGCGGATCAAATTTATCTTGTATGATATTTTTACCGCCTGCCTGAAGAATTCCCAGGCCAAGGTTTACTCCCATTATGTGAAACAGGGGTAAAATATTCAGATAGGCTTTGGTTTCATTAAGATCAAAGGCTTTAATGATCTGCTGGTTTGATAAAATAATATTTTCCTGCGAAAGAATAGCTCCCCTTGGTTTGCCCTGCATTGCTGCTGTATGAATAATTACAAAGGGGTCATTGGGCTTGCAAGGCACAGTCGTTTTAATAGGGGAATTCTTATACAGGTCTGAAAATTGTGCATCATCCCCATCAATTTTGTAAGAGTGTTCAAGACAGGAAAAAGATGCTTTGAGAGTTTTGGTCTGGTCTGTCATCTCTTTGTCTGAAAAAATAATAGAGGGTGTGGTGTCTTCTATTATATGTGATATTTCATCTATGCTCAGCCGCCTGTTGATAAGAACAAGTGTAAGGTTAAGTGCTGATGCAGCACCAAACAGATGAAAAAACACAGGATGATTTTTACATAAAACAGCAATTCTTGAACCTTTTGCAAGGTTAAGGTTTTTCAAGCCGCTGGCAAGGCAGGAAGTTTGTGAAAAAAGCTCATAACAGGTTGTCTCCTGGTTGCCCCAGGAAATAGCCTTGGAAGAACCTTTATAAAGGGCATTTTTTTCATAAATGTCAAAAAAACTCAAATTATGAAAATCATTCATACAAAATTACTCCTTTTTAAAAAAAAATTCCAAACGAGCGCTCAGTCTCAAATGTACACAAGTAATAATTTAATTTGCCATGGTTTGTCAAAGGCTTTTTTCAATTATTTTTTTTCACCGGGAAAAATATAGTAAAAACAGATCCTCCGGAATTTAAACAATCCTGTTGACTATGGCAGAATTCACACTTCTCAATATCACCCGGACATGCAATATCACTATGATCCAAAAGAAAATTACAGCGCTTTGATTCCATTTTCAGTGTATATCCGAGGCGGTCTGAAAAAATTTTGGTCCGCAGCAGATCTGCACCTTTTCCACCTGCATTAAAGGCAAAAGGTGTTTTGGTTGAATACAACAGGGTCTCCTGGGTATTAAAAAAACCTTCAAAGATGCGTTTCTGGTCATCTTTTATAATTCCCACCCCAAAATCATGAACGCAAAACTCTATGCCGCTTTCTTTTAATTTAACTGCAAGATTTATTTTACCCTTGTCAGGAGTGTTTTCAATGGCATTTCTTATAAGTCCGGTGAGCATTTTATTTAATATCTCTTCTGGCAGTTGAATAGATGGCAGGTTGTCATCAATTTCAATTTCAATATTAATATCCCTGAATTCAAACTCAGGCTGCAGCTTTGAGTAAAGCTTATTAAAATATTTTGAAAAATCAATATTTTTATATAGTATTGATCTGGGACCGAATTTTTCATCAATGAATTGTCTGATGGAGTGTTCAAAATTATCTGCAGAAAGATTTTGAAGGATAAGAGTTTCAAGTTCATCCTGGCAGCTTTCAAACATTTTCAATAGCAGCTTCTGGGCAGAATAGGTTTTATCTTCCATGATATCAGCAACTTCATCCTGGATATCAACGATCCTGTTTAAATTTCGCTCAAATCTATCCAATGTACCATCAACATTTATATCAGGAAGTAATTCAAGTTTTTTCTGCAGGATCTGCAATGATCCTATCAGGATGGCCACCGGAGTTTTCAGTTCATGGGAAAGGTGGTTAATGGCTTTGCCCTTTGCTCTGTTCATGGATGCCACATCAAGATAAGCTTCTTTTACAGCTTCCGCAAACCTTGCATTCTCAATGGAAATGCCACAGGTCCCGGCAATCATGGTCATAAGCTCCATATCATTATAATCAAATTCATTCTGTTTTTT
The DNA here is from genome assembly GCA_964196205.1 of uncultured Desulfobacula sp. Classification (GTDB taxonomy): domain Bacteria; phylum Desulfobacterota; class Desulfobacteria; order Desulfobacterales; family Desulfobacteraceae; genus Desulfobacula. Next base: position 14,226 of record CAXMTQ010000014.1, on the reverse strand, counting down.
ATTGACGGCACAAAGTACACCAATAATTCTATCATCATTTTTAATGGGAACTTCAAGAATATTTTTTGTCTGATATCCCAGTTTTTTATCCCTTTCGGGATAATCATTCTTTAATTTATCAGTATCATTGATAAGGGCATATTCACCGGTTTTTATGATCTCTCCGGCCAGCATTGAATTTGCAGGGAACCTGAATGTTTTTGCCCGTTTTTGTGTATCAAAATCATCATATGCCCCTCCAGTAAAAAAGAGTTCGTCTGTAATTTCATCATATAAAAGTACCAGGGCCCCTTCAGTTTTTAAAAGTCCTTTAACCTCTTGTGAAATATAATTCATCAGCTCTTCAAGCTCAGGATATTCCGGAAGGACAGCACTTATTCTCATGATGGTTTTATTATTGGCTTCAAACCTTTTTTCTTCTGTAATATCCCTTAAAATAACAAAATTCTGTCTTGTTTGAGATTTCCCCATTAAGTAGGAGTCAGCCCAGATCACAACATCAAGAATTTTACCACTCTTTGTCAGGCGCTGGGTTTCGTATCGAGTAAGGGATTTATCCTCAAAAAATCTATTGAGCATATCACTGGTTTCAGCTTCAAGTCCTTCCGGGACAAAGGGGACTGGTTTGCCTGTCAACTCTTCAACTGACCATCCAAAAATTGTGGAAAAAGATGGATTTAAATATGAAACCAGACCATTGTCATCATATACAACTATCGGATAGGGAATAAAATCTAAAAGTCCTTGATAAATTCTATAGAGTTCTCTGGTTTTCTGCTGTGCAATCTTTTCATCTGTGACATCCTTCAAAGTTTCAACAGCACTTGTTATTTCTCCTTTTGCATTTGTAATTGCCGAGGCACAAAAAGAGAGCCATTTACCATCCACACCAAGATCAGGGAAAAAATTTGTTATTTCAAAGTTTTTGTTGGAGTTGCCTGATTTGCTCAATGTTTTACCATAATACTTGGCAATATCTGCATCAGATGCTTTATCAATAATAAAATCCACCATGACGGGGCTTTTTTCTGAATAAAAAGCTTTCCACTGGTGATCAGTGCCAATCATTTCATCCTTTTGCAGCCCGCT
>CAXMTQ010000014.1:5749-13127 GCA_964196205.1 uncultured Desulfobacula sp. | reverse complement strand
TCTGCCATTATGGGGCGTTTAGATGAATAAAAGGCTTTCCACTGGTTCTTTGTATTTACCATGTCTTTTGCAGACAATCCGGAAAGTTCTTCAAGAGCCTGGTTAAAATGGGTTATCTTATGGTTGCTGTCTATGGCAAATATAGGAATAGGAGCATTACAGATAATTTCGTCCAGCTCACTGTTTTTTTGTTCAAGTTCTTCTATTTTTTGTTCAAGTTCTTTTATACTGTTTTTATCTTTGGTCATAAATAAACTCCATAAAGACTTTACAACTTTGATTGATCCTCGTATAACAAATTTATGATTTGAGATTACAATATATAAAATCATTGATTGTGATTGCAAGTATTTTACGAGGTTTAATTAGAAAATGTCAGATGATACCATTAAAACAGAAATTCTTGTCCATGATTTAAAGGTTCCTGTTTCAGTTATAGATGCAGGAGCAAAGTCACTGCTGAATCGCCAGGAGGTCTATGGCCCTTTGACTGATAAACAGGTCAAAGTTTTAAAAAGAATTATAAGAAATACTCTGACTACACAAAGACTTGTTAATGATGTACTGGAACTTGGGCGATCCAGGGAAGGGGTCATGATAACCAGTGATTTTCCTGTTTTTGAACTTGTCAGATCAGTTTTAATAGAAAATTTTGATCTTTCTGAACCTGAAGTTGTTGAAAACATTCGCAAAACTCAAAATTATCATGAACTTGTTCAGCTCCTTGAAATAAAAAGTGTCAGACTATCATTTGAAAAAATAACCTGGATGACTATAGTTCATCTTGATTATGCCAAAGTAAAGCAAATTTTAAGGAATCTTGTTACCAATGCTTTTAAACATAAATCCACCCTGGTTGAAATTGCAGGCAAAATCATTGAAAACAGACTGATTTTAAAAATTAAAGATGATGGCAAAGGCATTCCCCCTGAAGACCATAAAAAAATATTTGAAACCTATTTTACCACAGGAGCACCCATTGAAAATGCCATAGAGAGCCATGGGCTTGGTCTTGCCGGTGTAATGGTATTACTGAAAGATATGGGAGGAAACCTTGTTTTGGAATCTGATCATGGGCAGGGTGCTGAGTTTATAGTTACCATTCCGTTATAATTTTTTTTTAGTTTTGAAATCCACTTCGTGACAGCTTTTCACAAATTATTTTTATCAAATTCATCCCAGAAATCCTTGTCGGTTTTTCTCCAGTTTGTGCCAAACAGTCTGTCAAATACCGGCAGGAGAGATGAAAACCATTGGGTATGGTTTGTTTTGCCTTGTTCCCGTGCCGTTAATACGTCGGCAACATACATGGAAATATCAGCAAGTTTGTCTTTCGGTACATAGGCATCAGCGCCCTTTTCAATGGACTGCTTTAAATTATCCGGGGTCAGGGCGTGGGCTGTGAGCATCAAAGCGGGAGTGTTGAGTTTATTTGTAGCTTTCAGGATTTCATAACCTTTAACTCCCATGATATCAAGGACAGCAATATCATAGGTCCTGTTTTTTAAAAATTCAATGGCCTGTTCAAAGCTTGAAGCAGTGTCAACTGAACAAGTGTAAAGAAGTTCCTCAAGGGTTTCTAAGATATCTGGCTCATCATCAACCACAAGAACTTTTTTATTTTCAAGAATACTTTCCATACTGTTTTACCCCAATTAATCTAATTTGTGCCCGACCGAAAATTGCTAATTTGCCCAATTACGATGTTTGGGAAAAATTAGTTTCTGCCCTTTAGGGTATCAGATTTTCGTTCATACACAAAATTACTGTTTATATATATTGGAACTCAATTTTTAATCCCAGTCAAGTATAACCTTTCCAGATTGCCCGGACCTCATTACTTGAAATCCGTTTTCAAAATCAGTGTAATGAAATTTATGGGTAATTAAAGGGGAGATATCAAGACCTGACTGAATCATACTTGTCATTTTATACCAGGTTTCATACATTTCCCTGCCATAGATACCCTTTATGGTCAGCATATTAAACACAACTTTGTTCCAGTCAATTTCACTGTTGTCGGGCATGATACCAAGAAGTGCTATTTTTCCGCCATGGCACATATTATCAATTATTGCTCTTAAGGCGGCAGGATTGCCTGACATCTCCATTGCAACATCAAAGCCTTCTTTCATGCCAAGTGTTTTTTTTGCCTGCTCAATATTTTGTTTTGAAACATCAATGGTCAGTGTGGCACCTGCTTTTTTTGCAAGATCAAGCCTGTAAGGGTTAACATCTGTCACCACCACATATCTTGCACCTGCATGTTTTGCAATTGCAGCAGCCATGCATCCTATGGGGCCAGCCCCTGTGATAAGGACATCCTCGCCGAGAACATCAAAGGAGAGTGCTGTGTGAGTTGCATTTCCCAGTGGATCAAAGCAGGCAAGTATATCAAGGGGAATATTTTTATTGCAATACCATACATTGGTAACAGGTATTGCAAGATATTGGGCAAAGGCGCCGGGTCTGTTGACACCAACCCCTTTTGTGTCCATGCATAAATGCCTGCGCCCGGCAAGACAGTTTCTGCAGTGGCCGCAGATAATATGACCTTCGCCTGAAACAAGATCTCCCTTTTTAAAATCTTTTACTTGGGATCCTGTTTTTTCAACCCTCCCGACAAACTCATGGCCAACATGCATGGGAACAGGAATAGTTTTCTGTGACCATCTATCCCAGTTATAGATATGGACATCGGTTCCACATATAGCTGTTTTTAAAATTTTTATTAAAACATCATTATGAGCGATATCTGGAATTGGAACATCCTGAAGCCACATGCCTTGCTCTGGCTTTGCTTTTACAAGGGCTTTCATTGTTTTCATTTTATATTAACCCCGCAGATTGAATTTTTTCCTTTGTCTTACTGGAATAATCCTTTATAATAGCTAAAATAAAATGTGTTAGTCAATATATTTAAAGATGACTTTGACTATTTCTATAATGATTAGTGGAAGGATGATTGCCATGTCCATACAGCGGGCGTGATGCGATCAGCCTGGAACAGGTCGAAGCAAAAAACCGGCAAATATCCAGATAAGTGATAAAATTATCTTGACAAAAGAGTGGTTTAACGCTCATATTCTTTGAATAAAATTAATGAATTAGAACAATATTGGAGATGGAGGAAAAAATGGAAATTAAAATTACCAGGGCTCAAACTGATAGAACACGGCCCCAGGATTCGGATTTAGGGTTTGGTCAGGTGTTTACCGACCATATGTTTGTCATGGAATATACTGAAGGTGAAGGGTGGCATGATCCGCAGATAGTACCATATGCTGACTTTTCTGTTTCTCCTGCTGCCATGGTTTTTCATTATGGTCAGGCCATTTTTGAGGGTTTAAAAGCCTATAAAACAGTGGATAATACAATACAGCTTTTCAGGGCCAGGGACAATTTTGAAAGAATGAACCGCTCTGCAAAGGGAATGTGCATCCCGGAAATTGATATCAATTTTGTCATGGATGCCATGAAACAGTTGATTAAAATTGAAGAAAAATGGATTCCTGAGACACTTGGAACCTCTTTATATATAAGACCCACCATTATTGCAACAGATCCTTTTATCGGTGTCCGGGCATCTTTAACATATAAATTTTATATTATACTCTCTTCAGTTGGCGCATACTATGCAGAGGGTTTGAATCCAGTTAAAATATGGGTTTCAAAGGATCATGTCAGGGCTGTAAAAGGTGGTGTGGGTGAATTTAAAACTGCCGGCAACTATGCTGCAAGCCTTATTGCATCGGAAAAGGCAAAAAAGGATGGATATGCTCAAGTTCTCTGGCTTGATGCCATTGAGAGAAAATATATCGAGGAGGTAGGAGCAATGAATATATTTTTTCTTGTGGATGATGAAATCTTAACACCCAATCTTACCGGCAGTATCCTGCCTGGTATAACAAGATATTCTGTCATCACCCTTGCAAAAAAGTGGGGAATGAAAATATCTGAAAGAAAAATCGCTATTGATGAGATTTTCAAAGCCCATGATGAAGGGAAATTAAAAGAGGTTTTCGGATCAGGAACTGCTGCTGTTATCTCTCCGGTTGGCGAGATAAGGTATGGTGATAAGGCTATTTCCATCGGGGACGGAACCCCTGGTGAGATAGCAATGAAATTTTACAATACACTGACTGACATACAATATGGAAAAACTAAAGATAATGAGAATTGGATTGAAGTGATAAATTAATTGGAGATAAAATGGCAAAAAAAACGCAAATTATACCAATTGGCAAGAGAATAAGGCGGGCAAGGCTTGCTAAAAAAATAAGCCTTGACATGATGGCTAATGAAACAGGCATGTCAAAGGAGTTTATAAAAAAAATTGAAGGCGGTTATCAAAGGCCGTCTGTTGGAACACTACTGCAGATTTCAAAAATACTTCACATTGATTCAAGTTTTCTTTTAAAAGAGCAGGATGATACTATTAAAGCAAGATCAAAGGCATATACCAAACGAACTGATAACTATGCCTATACTCCTTTGACTTCAAATGCTGAAAACAAGCATCTCAAAGCCTTTAAAATTGTTGTTGAAGCAGGGAAAAGCCATGCCGGTGTCGGGTTCCAGCACGAAGGTGAAGAGTTTGTCTATGTTCTAAAGGGCAGAGTTGAAGTTAAAGTTGGAGATAATGTAAACAGATTGAAAAAAAATGATTCCCTTCACTTTAATTCAGGAGTTAAACATGACCTGGTAAATATTGGTAAAACTGATGCTGAACTGGTTGTTGTGGTATATGCACCATAGAATTTCAAGGTAATAAGGGAAAAAATATATGTTATTTAAACTTACTAACGAACAATTAATGATTCAAAATATGGTCAGGGAATTTTCCAGGAAAGTGATTGCTGCCACTGCTTCGGAAAGGGATAAAACCAAGGAGTTTCCAGCTGAAAATTTCAGACAGATGGGAGAACTAGGGTTAATGGGCATGATGATCCCGGAAGAGTATGGAGGAGAAGCAGCAGATGCAGTCTCCTATGTGCTGGCATTGTCTGAAATTGCCTATTCCTGTGCATCAACATCTGTTGTCATGTCTGTCCAGAATTCAATTGTGTGTGAGACCTTTTTAAAATTTGGAACTAAAGAGCAGAAACTCGAATATCTTGTTCCTTTGGCTTCCGGTGAAATAATTGGTGCATTTGGTCTTACAGAGCCTGATGCAGGTTCTGATCCTGTAAGTCAGGAGACAACAGCTGTAAGGGATGGAGATCATTATATCCTTAATGGAACCAAGCGTTTTATTACAAGCGGTAAAAATTCAAAAGTCGCTTTAGTAACTGCTAAAACAGATGAGAGCAAGGGACATAAAGGAATCAGCTGTTTTGTAATTCCCAAGGGAACATCTGGCCTTATAGTGGGTCGCCTGGAAGATAAAATGGGTCTTAGAGCTTCTGATACAACAGATTTAATATTGGAAAACTGTAAAATCCCTGTGGCAAATATACTCGGCAAAGAGGGGGATGGTTTTAAAATTGCCATGTCAGGTCTTGACAGCGGGAGGATAGGTATTGCAGCTCAATCATACGGTGTTGCAATGGCTGCCTTTGATGCTGCTGTTAAATATGTAAAAAAGAGAAAACAGTTTGGCGTTGCAATTTCAAAACACCAGGCCATAAGATTCCAGATTGCCGATATGGCAACAAAAATAGAGGCAGCCAAACAGTTGATTTTCTCGGCAGCATCTTTAAAAGACAGAAAAAAACCCTATACAAGGGAGGCTTCCATTGCCAAACTCTTTGCATCTGAAATGGTAAATGAAGTAACAGCAAGAGCTATTCAGATGCACGGTGGATACGGGTTTACAAAAGATTATGATGTTGAAAGATTCTACCGTGATGCAAGGGTCTTCACCATTTATGAAGGCACAAGCGAAATCCAGAGAATTGTTATTTCCAACCAGATATTAAAAGATAAGCGAAAGCCATGATTGAGATAGTTTGTGTTGGTGGTATTTTTACAGAGAAAAAATAAAATTATCATTTCTTGATTTAGATCAAGTCCTTGACTGAATTTCTATGCTAAATATTAAGCTCGACAGAAAAATATTTAGAAGGCAATTTAAAAGACAGGGGAGGAAATACCATGCACAACGGATGTTCAGGTGATCATGAATCAGGAAAACAGATTGTGGATAAAATCAGGATGATGGGATTTAATTCAAGTCCCTTAGAAGCATCTCTTGAAATAACATGTACTAATTGTGATACTATTTTCCAGATGGAAAGTATGGAATCCTCATGTTCCTCCTGCGGCATGGTATATGGAGTAACTCCGTGTCATTCCAATAGTGCACAGTTTGTAAAAGCAGCAGGAATAAACTATTAAAATGTCTGAATTGGCTGAGATAAAACAACGGATGAATGAACTTGAGATTCTGATCAAAGAGACAAAGGATCGTCTCCCTGCTCACTCAACAAAACCTCCTGTCATGTTTGAGCTTCTTGAATATGAAGATGAATATGATATGCTGCTCAAAAAATTCAACAAGCTTAAAGGCAAGTGATCTATTATGGGTGACTCAAAGATATTTGACCAGAAATATGATGAGTGCCTGTCACAGATGAAAGAGATTGATTTTGCAAAGAGAGCAGATATTCTTGGTGGGCAGTATAAAGATCACTCTTTGATTTTTAGTTTTTTTAACCGCAGAATCAAGGTCACAAAAGATGGTATCAGTGATATTGATAATAGAGATCTTACTTTTGCCATTAAATTTTTATTGTGCCAGTATATTATATTGTGCCCGGAAAAACTGCCTGAAAAATCCAGCAGATTAGTGACATTCAGAGAATTTAAAGACAGCGGACCTCTGTTTTCAAGGTTTACATCCAATACAAATAAAATAATTGAAACTTCTTTTTCAGGAGATCTTGCAAAGCTGGAAAAGCAATGCCTTGAACTTGACGGTATGATCATGGAATCAGCTTCCTATGATCTTAGTATGAGATTTAAGGCTTTACACAGAATTCCCATTATTTTGAACTTTAATGACAGGGATGATCTCATGCCTGCAACAGCAGGCTTTTTATATCATGGGGATGCACAGCAATATCTTGATCTTGAATGTCTGTCCATTACATGTACTTACCTGACAGGGCAACTGATTAATTAAAATTTTCATCTCATACTCTTAACCTGACCAATTATTATTTTATTTTATCAAGATTTAATGATTGGAATATCATTCATGATATCATCAGGTCCTTCATCAATATATGGCATTAATACTGCCTGTGATGTCTTTCCATCCACAAGGATTTTGATGGGGTCGGCAAATTTGATATGTTTTAAGTAAGAGGTTGTATTCTCACAGGTCTGGCATTTAAAAAACTCATAATTAATAAAATCATCTCCTTTATCAGAT
>CAXMTQ010000014.1:2271-5739 GCA_964196205.1 uncultured Desulfobacula sp. | reverse complement strand
TCTGAAAAAAATGAGACCCCTGGGAAGGATCAGCTTTAATGCTCTCAATGGTTGTTTCAATCATTACCCCCACATTGGAGATGTCATTCCATACCACAGGGATGCCCAGCCACCGGTCTGATGAACCCCACCTGCCCGGACCAATTAAAACATATTTTTGTTCTGTCTCATTAAACAGAGCATTGATTTTATTGATTTGAGCTGCAACATCAATGGTTTTCCCGGCATCAAAGGTGTCAGGGTCAACATAAACAATATCATAAATATCTTTATACTCACCATTTCCCAGTGAAAGTGTTGAAAAGCAGAATGCCTGCTTAATCTCTTTTTTTCCTATTTTAACTCCAAGATTCTGTTTATACCGTCCCATGGGCCTTATTTGAAGCAGAGAAAATTGTGGTTTTTCATTCTCTTTGTTTGGCAGGTTTACTGCAAATTCAACCTCAACAGAAGAGCCCATCCATTTGCTGCCGATTCTGGTAACTTCTTCAAGAAGTCCAGGCAGGGGAAAAGAGTTGTATTTAAGGATATCAGCAAAGGTTAATACAGGAAAACCTTTGTTGGAAAAAGAATCTCGAATTTTATTATCCTGGACATGATATGTAGAAGATAAAGCTTTAACAGCAGGATGATCAACTGCATCACTTAAATCAAGTTTTGCAACAGTGGGATCCTGCATATGTCCCGAGGTGAGTTCATCATCATCCGGGAATTCATCAAGTTTTAAAGCATAAAAATATTTTTGTGAATTTTCCAGTATATCATCTATCATGGAAAACTGTGTCAGAAACTGGGGATATTTCGGGCAGAACCTTAATGTCTGGCCACCCTCCATGACAATTTTTCCAAGGCCAAGTGCAATATGGGTAATGCCTTCTTCAGCCTTTAAATGGGAGATGGGATAAAAATTATAGGATTGTGCCACTCCTGAAATTGAAGGATAAAAATAGTTGTTATATGTGGTACCGGTCAATTGTTGAAGTACAACAGCCATCTCTTCATCTTCTGTCCTGTGCATGGTTGATTTTGCATAGGATCGTGGCGCTTTGAGATAGGTGGAGGCATAAACCAGTTTAATTGCAATAATCAGCTGTTCAAGGCGTTTTTCAATATTTGGGTGTGCATTGGGAAGCATATAAGTGTTATAGAGCCCTGCAAAAGGTTGATAATGGGCATCTTCAAAAAGTGAAGAAGAGCGGACAGCAATGGGATATCTGACATCCTGCAGATAAGCTTGCATACTTTGCCTCAGCCAGTCAGGAAGTCTGGCTTTAACAAATTGTTCAACAATCTCTCTGTCTTCAAGTTTTTTATCGGTTTCAAGGAGTCTTAAGAGACCATTCTCCTCAATAAATGCTTTAAAGCCCTGTGTTGAAATCACAAAGGTCTGGGGAATGTTTATCTCAATACCAGGAAATTTTTTCTGCAGGGAAGGATCCTTTTTGATCTGGGATGCCATAAAGGCAAGCCCCCTGGCTTTCCCTCCAAGGGAGCCGTTTCCGATTTTTACAAAATTTGTGTCCGAATCAAATTTTTTAGAATCAAAATCAATAATCTGTCCCTGGCCGTACCCTTTTCTTCTGGCATGGATACTCTCAATTAAAAATTTTTTAAGATCCTGGGGATCTGGAAAATCGCTTATTTGATAAGGTTTAAGGCTGAGGGCAAAATCAATTTCACTTCTTGCCATAAACCATCTTGAAAAATCGTTATTCATGGCGTGATAGACAATTGATTCATCGGGAATCTCAGACAAAAGTTTTTCAAGGCTCCTTAAATTATTAACTCTGGCAATCTCTTCTCCATCAGGCATCCTGAAAATAAAAGCACCAAAGCCAAGGTATGAGACAAAAAAACTTTTGATCCTGTCATTTAAATTACTTGAATTTTTATTTATAAAGACAGCCGGGATATCAACTACCTTCTCTCTGTTATGTTCTTCTGTGCTTAAAACCAACAGAGGCAGGTCTGGGATCTCTTTTTTTATTTTTGTAAGAAGTTTAAAACCGGCTGCCTTATCTTCCACACCGTTTTTCGGATATCTCATATCTGAAAAGACTGATAAAAGGTATGGTTTATATTTTTCATAAAGCACCACGGCATCTTCATAACTGTGGGCAACCAATACTTTTGGACGTCCCCGCATTTTTAACAATCTGTGCTCTTCATTAATTGAATCATCAATCACAGACTGGGTCTGTAACACAATTTGTTTGTAAAGCACCGGCAAAAAAGAGGAGTAGTGATATGGTGAATCCTCTACCATGATGATCACTCTGACACTGGCATTTTTTGTATCAAAATCAACATTCATCTCATCTTCAAGGTTTTTTATAATGGCCAGCAGAAGATCTGTATTCCCGCCCCATATATATGTCCTGTCAATAATTGCAGAATTATTTTTGCAAATATAATTATCAATATCGCAGGTGTTATGAAGCAGCATGAAAAATGGCAGATCAGAATATTTTTCTTTTACCTGAGCCCCAAAGGCGTATACATCCATGCCATCCAGGCTTGGCATTGCAATGATCAGATCAAATTTTTTTGTCTCAAGTTTTTGAAAGGCATCCAGGGCAGAAGCCACCCATGTAAGCCGTGGGGGTTTGGAGAGATTAAGCCCTTTATACTCATTGATAATTCTTGTGGAAAGGCGACCCTCTTCCTCCATGATAAAAGCATCATAGGGACAGGATACCAGGAGGATTTCTCCAACCTTTTTGGCCATTAATTCGTGATATAATTTAAGAGAAGAAGATTTGGTATTGTTAGTATCCATTATTATAGCAGCCTATAAATTTTTGAGCTTCAGGTTAGTTTTTAAATACCTTAATCTATTCCCATCTGCTTTTCAACCTCTGCAATCTCCCTCAAAAGGTTTTCTCTCTCTTTTGAGGTTAAATCTTCTGAAGCAAGTCGTTTTTGCAATCCAAGAAGGATCATCTCTTCTCTGTATTCATTACACGTATATTTGCTGCTGTTAGCTAAACTTTTCATTCTTAGTTTTTAATTGAATTCAATTAAAATTGCAAATTCCTTTTCAAATGTATTCAATTTCATATTGAAATATATCCCTGGGTTGATGGCCTACTCAAACTACATAATATTTCTTTTTTTTCTCATATTATCCAATCATCACTACCATAAACTAAATTAGTGATTTAAAATATATTGATTTCCACCTCTTAATGTCATTTTCTGTCTTAGTTTATGTGGGTGTGGTGACTGCTTTTACCCCAGAAAATTTAACCTGGTCTAACATCAGCTTGGTTTCATCAGCTATTATTAGGCGTTTTTGTTTCGATAGGTTTTTATATGCCAGGCTGAGGTGTGGATTTAATGAGAACGATTGTGTCGTATAATGTTTTATGAATGAGTTAGACATACATGCTAATTCTTTAGTGGTTTCAAAGGAAATAAACAAAGTTTTTGTAAATATTTCCCCGGTCTTAATTGAAAGTATTTTTA
>CAXMTQ010000014.1:0-2229 GCA_964196205.1 uncultured Desulfobacula sp. | reverse complement strand
TCTCAGTTTTTAGTTTGATTATAAGATACACTTGCATTTGGCTCTGTGAATATCATACAGTTTTCAGACTCTATCCAGTTGACTTTAACGCTGATTTCACCGGTGAGCTTCAGCGAGTCCAGTGGAACGTCTGGTTAACTTTATTTTTTCTTTCGCGTATCCTTCACCAGATAGGAGTTTCCTGGTCCGCGCTTGAGTTCAAACAAGTCGATGGCCTTAATAAGGCTGCTCAAATTTTTAAAGCCATAATTTCTGGTATCAAAAGAGGTTTTATTTGATATATGTGACCCAACAGGGCCAAGAGCCGCCCAGCCGCTATCCTCTTCAGTTGATTCAATTGCTTGGCGAAGCAGATTTATAAGTTTGGTATCAGATTTAATATTTTTAGATTTGGTTAGCACCGCACCATTCCGTTTGGCTTCCTGATCTAAAAATAAGAACTTGGAGCATGCATTTACAAACGGAGAAGGTGCTTTACGTTCACCAAACCCTAAAACAACTTTACCTTCTGCGAGCGCGCGTGTAACCATTGGTGTAAAATCACAATCAGATGAAACGAAACACATCACATCAATATCTTTTGTATACATTACATCCATTGCATCAATCACAAGCGCAATATCTGAGGCATTTTTTCCCTTTGTGAGATCATATTGCTGAATCGGCTGAATTGCATATTCATGTAAAAGATCTTCCCAGGGTTTTAGAGAAGAGTTTTTCCAATTTCCGTAAGCTTTTCTTATTGTTACAACGCCATATTTAGCAACTTCACTAAGAACCTCTTCAAACTTACTCGCAGGTGCATTATCTGCATCTATAAATAATGCAATTTTCTGTTTTAATTCACTCATGTTGAGCTTAGACCTCATTTTAAAACTTAACAATGATTATATGTCTTATGGTAATCTTCTTGATTACTATAGTTGCTTTGAATATATTATTAAGTCATTGTAATATCAAGAAAAATATGTATATTATTTATGTGTCATGACGTATAAATAATATATTTGAGAAAAACTGAAAGAAATAAATCCATCAAAGCTCACAATTCCTTCATTTTATTGTAAAAAATTCCCTCTCTGTTAAGATTCCCATACCAAAAATTACAGTACAATAAAAAGTGGTGCAGTGCAAATAATTTTCCCAAAAATATTCAAGTGTATTGGACTTTGATTTAATATATCTCGATCTCAAATTTTATTTAAAAGTGGTGGTCTCATGGTGTTTTTTGTAAACAGCGTAATATGTGACCGGGATCACGAGAAGCGTAAACAGTGTGGATGCAAAAAGGCCGAATATCAATGCCCAGGCAAGTCCTGAAAACACAGGATCAAAAGTTATGGGAAAGGCTCCAATGGCTGTGGTTAAGGCTGTCAGGAGAATCGGTCTCATCCTGACCACCCCGCTTTTTAAGATGGCATCTTTGAAGGCTTCCCCTTTATCAATGGCATCCTGGATAAATTCTATTAAAACCAGGGAGTTGCGAATCACAATTCCTCCAAGGGCAATCATTCCTATCATGCTTGTTGCTGTAAAAAAAATCGGGTCATTAAAGCCGTTAATGGTTTGTGTAAAAAGGTTGAGCAGGAAAAAGCCCGGCATAATTCCCAGAATAGTCAGAGGAATGGCCATCATGATCAGCACTGGCATAAAATATGAGCCGGTATTTATGATAAGGAGCAGATATATGCCAAAAAGAGCTGCTGCAAAGGCAAGGCCCATGTCTCTGAAAACTCTCAGGGTAATTTTCCACTCGCCTTCTCCTGACCATTTGACATAAATACCATTTTCTACACGATTGTGCTTAAGTTTTTTCATTATATCCAGGACAGCTTCTCCAGGGGCTCTTCCAGCCATCTCTCCAATAACATAGACAACCGGTTCAAGATTTTTATGATAAATGGGTTTGCTGTTTTTTGTCTTATTTACATGGACAATTTCATCTAAGGGGATCATATTGCCACTGTTTGACCTCATGGGAATACTTGAAATAGATACCATATCAGATCGTTTATCCCGGGGCAGGATAACCTTTATCCATAAAGGATTTCTCTCCCGATCCAGATGAATGCTTGCTGGAGTAATTCCTGAAACAGCACTTTTTAGGGTCTCAAGGATGGTTTTTGTATCAATACCATGGAGAGCTGCTTTTTCCCTGTCAACAACTATATCAAACCGTTTGCTGTTTTTTTCAGTCATGATTTTAATATCTGTAACAAACGGCTCTTC